>CAJODX010000001.1:0-4676 GCA_905233295.1 uncultured Synergistales bacterium
TATCGTCAAACACCTTGTTACGCAGCCTGATTCAGTCGGCGTAGAGGGCAATGAAGGCGAAGGCGGAAATAAAATCCTGATTCGGGTTGCCCATGAGGACGTGGGGAGAGTAATCGGAAAGAGAGGTGCAACGATCAACGCTATTCGGCTGTTGGCCAAAGCGGCAGCAGTCAAGGCCGGAGAGAGAGTTGATGTTGACATCGTTGAAGACTGAAACCAGAGATGACTTCAGATTAACGTAAGCATAATAACGGCGTTCCCGGAATTATTCGCCGATTTTTTAACCACCAGTATTCCGGGGCGTGCTGTATCGAATGGGCTTGTCGGCGTAAATGTCGTAAATTTCCGTGAGTTCGGCAAGGGAAATTACAAACAGCTTGACGATTACGCTTTTGGTTCGGGAGGAATGGTTTTTGCCGCACCGCAGCTAAAAGACGCACTGGCTTCGTTAAAGCCGGGTTTTGTTGTTTATCCTTCGCCGCAGGGAGTTTTAATAAATCAGGAAATCATAGAGTCTCTTGCTCAGCAGGAACACGTGATTTTCATCTGCGGACATTATGAAGGCATTGACGAAAGATTCACCGAAAAATATGTAGATCTCGAAGTTTCAATAGGAGACTGCGTATTAACTGGCGGAGAAATTCCTGCGATGCTGATGGTTGACGCTATGTCGCGTTTAGTTCCCGGTGTTGTAGGCAAAGGCAAAGCCGTTGTGGAAGATTCTTTTTACCGCGGAATGCTTGACAATCCGAATTACACCCGTCCGGCAGAATGGGAGGGGCTTGAAGTTCCTGAAGTTCTGCTGTCGGGGAACGAAAAAGAAATTTCCCGATGGCGCAGGCGTGAAGCTGTAAAAAGGACATTGACCCGAAGACCTGATTTAATTTCGCGTGCTTCTGTCCGTGAATATTTGTCTGAAAAAATAAACGCTGCTCTCTTGCTTGAAGATGACAGCGCGGACATTTCAGGTTTGACGGAAATGTTTTCAGCATACAGGCTGGGGCGGCTTCAGGTCATTGCACGCGATAAAGAACTCCGCGAAAATTTTAAGCGCAGGTTTCCCGGTGCAAAAATTTTAGGAAGTTTCAAAAAGCTTCTTGAAACAGGCTCGAATGTCCTAGCCGTAAAAATTTCATGCGGTGCAGTGAAAAATTCTCTTCACATGCTTGAAATCAAACGCAGATGCCTTGAACATGACGGCGAAATTATTTTTGTGTTTGCCCAGAATGATTCGGGGCTTGAAGAGCTTGGCGGCATTACGGGTTATCTTTACGACAGCGAAGTTAATATCCCGTTGAATTTGAAAATCGGGATTGCTTTAGACAGGCTCTTGGGAGTCAGGAGTTAGGAAGTTTTGTGATTTTTTGCTCCTGACACCTGACTGAAACCGGAAAGGAGGAGAAATTATAAATTGAACGCAGTTGATTTAGTTCAGAAAAAGTATTTAAGAGGCGAAGCTCTGCCTGAGTTCAGACCGGGCGACACACTCAGAGTACATGTAAAAATTAAAGAAGGAACTCGTGAACGTATTCAGGTCTTTGAAGGAATTGTAATTGCAAAACAGCACGGCGGACTTGATGAAACTTTCACGGTCAGAAAAATTTCAAACGGTGTTGGCGTTGAAAGGATTTTCCCTGTAAACTGCCCTTCGATTGATAAAGTCGAAGTTACACGCAAGGGCAAAGTCAGACGCGCAAAATTATATTATCTGCGAAAACTCAGCGGAAAAGCCGCGAGAATCAAAGAACGCAGAAAATTCACGCAGGAGTAAACCGCTCCCTCCTGAAAGAGGAGGGAGTTTTTTCTATTCTGTGAAATTCTATGAAATCTATAAAAAATTATGAAACAAATCACAAAAACACGCGTGCGTTACGGCGAAACAGATAAAATGGGCGTTGCTTATTACGGGCGTTATATGGACTGGTTTGAAATGGGGCGTTCAGATTTATGCAGAGCAAACGGGAAAAGTTTTTCGCTCTGGGAAGCTGAAGGAATTTTGCTGCCTGTTGTCGAGGCTCACTGCCGTTATAAATCTTCGCTGCTTTACGATGAAGAAATTGAAATCGAAACGAGCGTAACCAAAATATCGAAAGTCAGCGTAACATTTACATGCAAAATTTTTCACGCCGGAACAGACAAACTCGCCGCGGAAGGTTATACGAAACATGCTTTCACATCGCCGGACGGAAAATTATTAAAAGACGGCAACCCGTTGGAAGAATGGCTTAAAAATATGGAATATAATATTTGCGAAAAGTGAAAAGTGAAAGGCAGATGAAAAATTATGGGGTTTCTTTTTGGTTTTATCGGAGCAACTGTTTTTTTGTTCGGACTTTTTCAATGGGCGCAGGGTGGAGCGAATCTCTGGAAAATTTTCCGTATAAGACGCGAGGAAAAAGAAAAAAAACTTTCACGCGAGGAAATTAAAGCCGCAGAGAAAGAGGTCAAAGAACTTGAAAAAGCTGCCGACAGGACAATCAGCGCAAGTTTCAGAATCATTGCTATTCTCGCCGTTATACTCTGGATATTTTTCGGTGTAACGCTGCTCCTTGAAATGTTCGGAATTAACTGGGTCAGTACGTTTTCGTCCCGCGCACAATCTTACTGGACTCAGCCCGGCACAGAAAATCATCTCAATACCCAAAACAGAAACGATATGCTCAGAAACATGGGAACGGGTTTGAGAAAATAATTTTCAATATTTATGGATAAGGAGAACGAACTTAAGAAAAATGGCAACAGATTTCGCAAGATTCAGGAAGCAGTGGTTCAGTGATTAAATTAATTATTTTTGACCACGATATGACGGTTGTAGATTCAAGCTGGGCAATTATGGCAAGTTTCAACGCTATTGCAGAACGTGAAGGGCTTCCGAAAGTTTCTCACGAGCTTACAATGAAATATATTGCCGAGCCGCTCGCCGGGCTTTCAAAAGGTCTGCTCGGTGAATACCGTCCTGAGTGGGGAAAATTTTACAGAGAAGATAACGGTGAATTTGAACGGAAATTAATAAAACCGTTTGAAGACACCGTGCCTACTCTTGAAAAACTCCGCAGTATGAATATAAAGACCGCGATAGTTTCTAACAGGGACAGACCAAGCCGCGCCCTCAATAACACAGGTCTGGCAAAATATTTCGATGTCATTGTCGGTGCTTTCGAGCCGTATGGAAAACTTGCTTACAAGCCCGCCCCCGACATGATAAACGCGTTATTAAACGACTTGAAAATTTCAAAAGAAAACGCTGTTTATGTCGGAGATGCAGATATTGACATTCAGACGGCGATAAATTCAAATGTACGCGGCATAGGCATAACAAAAGGAAATTTTACTGCGGAGAATTTTCTTGCAATGGGTGCATGGAAAAGCATAAACTCTCTGCATGAACTGATAGAAATAGTGAAAAAGGATGCCGCCTGAAAATAATTTTCTGAACGAGTTAAGCTATCTTGCAACCTACGGTGAATATACCGAAGAGACAGCGGCTAAAACTGAAAAAAAATCTTTCGTTCCGTTCAATCATCTCGGCAGCGAGTTTAGCCCCTATCTTTTACAGCATGCAAAAAATCCTGTCGGCTGGTATCCTTGGGGGCAGGAGGCTTTTGATACGGCTGAACGCGAAGACAGACCGATTTTTTTGTCCATCGGCTACTCATCAGAACACTGGTGCGGCGTTATGAACAAAGATTCTTTCAGTAATGCAGAAGTCGCAGGATTCATAAATCAAACCTGCATTCCCGTGAAAGTTGACCGTGAGGAACACCCCGAACTCGATAATTTATTTATGGAAGTCTGCCGTCTTCAGAATGGCAGTGCGGGCTGGCCTTTGAATATTTTTCTGCTTCCTGACGGACGTCCTTTTTTCTGCACAACATGGCTGCCGAAACGGACAACAGGACAGATGCCCGGCATAACGGATTTAATTCCGAGGATCAGGTGGCTTTGGAAAATACAGCGCGAAGATGTTGAACATTTTGCTGACGAACTCACGAAAATTACGAGAGAAAAATTTTCGCTTCTTGCATGCGAAAAAAGCAGAACCGGCGGACGTATAGGCAAAATAAAAGCATTTGAGGCTTTCAGCGACATCAGAAAAATTTTTGATATTCGCTGGGGAGGTTTCGGCAAAGCTCCGAAATTTCCAGAACCGAACAAATTATTGTTTTTATTGAACCATGCCGGTGAAAATTCCGGTGCGTCAAAGCACGACAAATTCGATGCTCTTACGATGGTTGACATCACGTTGCGGCGAATGTGGCGCGGCGGCATTCACGATCATCTTGGCGGAGGTTTTTCGCGTTACGCCGTCGATGAACGATGGATAGTTCCGCATTTTGAAAAATTATTATGCGATCAGGCTCTTTTATTATTGACTGCGGCAAAGGCTCAGGAGCTTAATCAAAATTCTTTTTACCGTTTGATGGCAGAAGATATAATTTTCTGTCTGACGCGTGATTTTTCTGAAAATATTTCATTCTCGCAGGGCTTCAGAGCTGCAATAGGCGGCGATACTGCTGAAGGTGAAGGACGTTATTACCTCTGGAACGAAAACGAATTAAAAAAAATTCTGCCGGAAAATGATGTCGGGCTGTTCTGCTCGGCATATGCGGTTCTTCCGAGCGGAAATTTCGGTAGCGAACTCGCAGGTTCTCAAATGAGCTGGAATATTCTGTACG
>CAJODX010000001.1:4688-6168 GCA_905233295.1 uncultured Synergistales bacterium
TTGCAAAACGCTACGGAATAAAAGGCACTGAAGTCGGCAGAAGACTTTTTGAATGTCGGAAACGTCTTCTCGAAGCCCGCGACAAAAGATACCCTCTCGCAAGCGACAATAAAATTTTAATGAGCTGGAACGGTCTTGCCATAGGTGCCCTTGCCCGCGCCTCAGTCGCGTTTGAACAGAGTGAATGGCGCGATATTGCAGAACGTGTTGCATTATTTCTTCAGAAAAATCTTCCCGAGAAAAACAATAATTGGCGAAGAGTCTGGATCGAAGGACACGCCGCGATTGACGCAATAACTGAAGATTTCGCTTTTCTGCTGTGGGGTGTCATTGAACTTTACAAAGCCGCAAAACATTTTAACGCCGGCGAACGTCAGCTGAACGACTGGCTGAAATTTGCACAGTCGCTTGCAGATATAATGATTGAAAAATTCTGGGACGAAAAAAACGGCGGATTTTTTCTCACCGCTGAGAACACTCCAAATATTTTTATAAGAATGAAGACCGCTGAAGATAATTCTTTGCCTTCGCCGAACGCTTTTGCCGCTATGGCACTGAACGAACTCGCAGCTGTTCTCGATGAAAAAAAATATTCGGAATACTCACGCAGTATAATCGGCTGTTTTTCATCTTATGCATCTGAAAATCCTTTGTCGTGTCTTTCGTTGATTATTGCGGATTTAATGTGGAAACCCGTTAAAAAGAAAGTCGCGCCCGTTCCTGTTCAAGAAGCCGTTCATGTTCCAACTGATGAAGAACTCAACGCTGAAGAGCCGGACAACACGCCTGCACAGCCTGAATCACATTCTGAAGGCACAAGACGTACAAGGACATCGAGACGTTCGGGAACGTCAGGTTCGGGGGCGAGTTCAAGAGCAGAAAGAGCAGAAAGAGCCGAAAGAAGAAACGCACGTTCACACAGGTCAGCAAGATCACGTGAAAGATAATATAATATACACAACACATCAACGAGAAAAAATTTTTTATTCAGGAGGTTAGAGGCTTGAAAAATTTTAGGAAAACCGCAGTTATTTTAATATCGCTTGCGGTTACGTTTGTTTTTACGGGTGTGTGCCTTGCGGGTTACGAGTTTGATGATCTCAAGGGCAACGCGTTCACAGCTCAATGGATGGCTATAAACCAGATAGGCGGAACGTTCGGAGGAAATTATGACGAAGCTGTTCAGATTTCAACGGACATTATCACTGACAACGACGATTTTTCAACTGTTAATGTTCTCAACGGACGTTCAGATGATGACATTGATGACAGGGAACTTCACGTTTTATTTTTGTTGATTGCTGATGGAAAGGCACAGTTTTATCTGGATCTCAAAGCCGAAGAAAAAAGTTTCGATATTGCAACGCCGACCCCGTATCTCAGCACACGCGGCGCAACGACTTACACAAATGCTTTTCTTCCGCTCGGACAGCCTGACGGAATGGACGCTACGTGGAGAAGATTTGCTTACACTCTCAGC
>CAJODX010000001.1:6228-28591 GCA_905233295.1 uncultured Synergistales bacterium
CACCTTCGCAGTCCGTGCCGCGTCCTCTGGTAATCTCAAACGTTGCCAACAACGAACTCACAGCGGCTGAAGTTCCTTTAATCGTCCGAATGACTTTAAGAGACGGCTCAAGCAAAAGTTCAAATATCGTTGCTTCAGATACCGTTGAATGGGATATGACCGGCGATAAAGAGGTCGGAGGAAATGAACTCGTGTTCGTTCCTATTGATGATGAAAGTCTTCTGACTGACAACAGGAAAATAAATCTTTATCTCACTACCGAAGTCATCAATCATACGTCCGTCAGATATGCCGCCACGACTTACGACAGCTACGGCGATTTTGAATATCCGAGCTACTGGAAATTTGACCTTGCACGCGATCAGGGCACTACATACGTTGACCGTGAATTTCAGCTTGCACGCAAGGCTCATATCGCACCGGGGCTTGTTACGGTATTCAAAAGAAAATATGATGTCAACGAAGAAAATAAAAGACCTTTAATGCTTTATCCCATTGATGATGTATCTGTCGGAACACGTTCTTTGAGACTGAATCATAAAATTATTTTCGGAAAAAGGCTCGGCGATACCTATAAGGAAAAATCTTCAAACGGAAATTTCAACCTTATCGAGGTTACGGCGTTTCAACCCCGTCCTGCCGGCGATGAATTTTATGACAACGTAAAGAGCGTTACAAACGCCAAAGGCGCGGTGAACATTCCGACATCTTCAACGTTCGGTGCAAGTTCAATAAGCAGAAGCGAACAAATGGAAAGCACAGTGCTTCAGCATTTCACGCTCAGTCAGGTTATTCCAGCCAATCTCAGAACGAATGACGATGAAGGGATTCTGCCTGTTCATATTACGTTTAACATTCCTGTTACTAACATCGAGGACAGAGACTGGCTTAATCAGATTATAATGCTGAACAACAGCGGCAACAGGCTCGAAGATGCTTTCTTTGAAAAATATCAGATTTCGTTGCTCACTGAAACAGATTCAAAGGCAAACCCGTGGAATTTGTCGCAGGAACTTCAAAAACTGAATCAATACAACAAACAGATTCACGTTTATTACAATCCTGACACGGGCAGCTCGACAAGAGATAACGAAAAAGGCGTTATCACGGTAAGTTTTATTGCAATGCTGATGGACGGAACACGAGACGGTGTACGCCCCGAACTCAGCGTTGTTGCCGACCATTCAATCACGAGCGACAACGATTACATTGTCATTCGCGACGGCAACAAAGATGACAGATGGAAAATGACTTTCTTCATTGCTCCTGCAGGTTACAACGACAACCCTGCGACTACAAGCAACGTCAGTGCCGGCACTTCATCTACAAGTTCAAGCGGCAGCGGCTGCGGCACTGTAAGACCTGAAATATTCGCCGGAATTTTATTGCTTGTCTTATGCCTGCCTTTTGTAAAACGCGAGAGGAGTTGAAATTTTAATGAAACTAAAAAAATTTTTTCTCGCTTTAATTTTTGTTGCAGCTTTCAGTCTTCCTGCGGCGGCAACGGATTTTATAATCGTATCTGGCGCAGTATCGTCTGACCTTTGGTATTCTGAAATAGTCAGCGATGACACAGCAAGCGATGATATTTCAGGCGAAGAGACAAGCCCTGACATTGTTTACAAGTTAAATCCAGCGCCTTACAGATTTGCAACAATCAAAGACGCTCTTGAATTTGCAGATTCGCCTGCGGACTATCTCGGACTTGAACTCACGGACGCAGAAGACAGCTTCCCCAATGTTTCGATGAAAATTCAGACGGCTGACTCAGCATCATCGAGCATTTTCGGCGGTGAAATCAGAATGGGCAACTATTCAAACATCAGCACTCTTGATATTTCGCCAAGCAGAAACGATCCGATGACTCTTTACACGCCGGATTCAGCATCAAGACATTTCACATTTGATTCAAGCGTAACCGTAACTCTCACGAATTTTGTTCTTGAAGGCAGCAGCGGCACTGGCGGACTTTTAATAGACAACGGCACTGTAACTCTTGACACTGTTGTGTTTCAGAATATGAATCTTTCAAGCGCAAACGGCGGTGCAGTTTCAGTTACAGGCGGCACTGCTACGTTCACAGACTGCTCATTTACGGGCAACACCGCAAACAACGGCGGCGCAGTTTCAGTTACGGGCGGCTCTGTCAGCTTTTCCAGCGGTACAACATTTTCCAACAACAAAGCAGGAACGAACGGCGGTGCAATCCTTCTCAATGCCTCGGGCGTAACGCTTGAAATCGAAGAAATCACCTTCGACAGCAATGATGCTCAAAACGGCGGCGCAATAGCTCTCGGAACATCAGGCGGAAGTCTTTCTGTAACGGATTCGACCTTCACTAACAACGCTGCTTCGATTAACGGCGGTGCGATTTATATTCAGCGCGGAAACAATTTTACGTTTACAGGCTCTGCGTCTAAAAATTCTTTCACCGGCAACAGCGCGGAATCTGACGGAGGAGCGATTTATATCGCTGGCGGAAGCTCTCTTACATTCAGCGGCGGCAATGAATTTGATGACAACACCGCAGGAGCAAACGGCGGCGCAATAGCTTACAGTGCTTCAATGTCTTCAGTACCTGAGTTTGCTGAGATAACATTTAACAATAATCATGCTGTCAACGGCGGTGCAGTCGCGATTCTTGCAGGCAACGTGAATTTTTCCGGCTCAACAGTGTTTTCCCAGCACAACAGCATCACTAACGGCGGTGCGATTTATATTGACACAACGGGAACTGTTAATATTCAAAGCGAAGTAACATTTTCCCAAAACGATGCTGATAACGGCGGTATTATTTACGCAACAGGCGGTACTGTAAATCTTTACGGAGATCTTACAGGCGGTATCAGCTCGGCTGACGGCGGTTTCCTGTACGCAAACGGCAGCAATCTCACTGTAAACGTATATGGCAGTATCAGAAACAACAGCGCAACGGGCAACGGCGGTGCAATTTACATCGGCAGCGGCACTGTCAATATTTCAAACAGCTCCGGCGATGCTGTCATTGAATACAACACTGCAGATTGCGGCGGTGCTGTTTATCTTGCGGATTCAAACAGAGCGCGGCTTAATATTACCGGAGACAACGTTGTAACATTTTCAAACAACACTGCGACAACCGGCGGCGGTGCGATTTATGCCGGAAAAGATTCCAGAATAACATTCTCAGCTGAAATTCTTTTTAATTCAAACAGGGTCAGTGAAGGCAACGGCGGTGCGATATGGCTCGGTGCGTCAACACAGCTTGCCTCAATGACAGGAACGGTAACATTCAACGAAAATCAGGCTGAACGTACAGATGAAACCGACTTTACAATAGGCAACGGCGGTGCTATCTGCATTGGCTCGACAGGTTCATCGAGCGTAACACTGACTTCAGCACACGCTTACACGTTTACCAATAACGAGGCTTATGCTTACGGCGGTGTGCTTTACACGGTGTCTTCAGATGTTATTTTTGATAACTTCACAATTTCGACTAAAAACACTGCGAGGGTCGGCGGCGGGTTCGCAAGTTCCGCAACAGGGCGGATAACTCTGCGCAACGAAACGAGCGTGAGCAATCAGTCAGCACCTGATGGCGGAGCAATTTACGCTTCAGAAGTCGCTTTGAACAACGCTAAAATGTTCTCAAACACCGCAACAACGGGGAGCGGCGGTGCGATTTACGCAACAAGTATCGTTTTAATCGAAAGTTCGGATCTTACAAACAACGCAAGCGAAGGCACTGAACAGGGAGTAGGCGGCGGCGCTGTCTATGTTATCGGAGATTTAACGGTTACCGATGCATATTTTTACGGCAACACTGCTCAGAGAAACGGCGCGGCTATATTTGCCAACAACGACCCCGGCTCTAACACCACAGCGCGAATCGAAAATTCATATTTCGATTACAACAGAATCCTGCTTGACGGCAACGGCGGTGCTGTAAACCTTCAAAATAACCAAACTTCAACGATTACAGGCGATACGTTCACCAACAACGAGAGCAGACGTGACGGCGGTGCGTTATGTGCGCAGGGAAAATTTTTGAACATTTCAAACTGTTATTTCCAAGGCAACGTTTCAGCGCGCTGGGGCGGTGCTGTCTTCTTCAGCCAGAGCAACTCGAATGACCCTGAAGCATCGTTCTCAATGCTCGACTCAATGTTCACGGAAAACAAAGGCACAGGAGGCACTCAGGAAGGCGGCGGCGGTGCTGTCTATGTATCAACAAACACTGTATCAGTCAAAAAATGCACGTTCAACGAAAATTTCCTCATGGCTGCGAACAGTGGCGGAGATTACGGCGGCGCTCTCTATATCGACACAACGATCAACCCGACAGGTAGCGACAATGACGTTATTGAAAACTGCACATTCGTAGGCAACTACATTGACGGCGGCTCTGAAGGAAAATCCGGCGGCGGTGCTGTTGCTATTCGCTGTGAAATCGCTTACATCACAAGCTGCACAATGACAAGCAACGCAGCAGACTATAACGGAAGCGCGATTTATGTTAAAGACGGCAAAGTTACTATTGCCGGAACAATCGCTGTCGGCAACACAAACGTAGGAGCGTATGACATCTGGGTTGACAGCACAATATTGTCGGGCGGCTACAACAGAATCGGAATTTACGGTCAGGGCGGCGGTATCACGGACTTTTATTCCGTAACAGGCAACACCACCGACAGAACGAGTTATCCTCACAATACATGGATGACCTTGAGGAGTTCATATTTCTCAACAAACGAGCTTGACGTGAACGAACGCACGGATCTCGGCAGCAACATTCCGCCTTACATCGGTTCAACACGTTATCCCAGCGGACAGCTCAGAATTTTAACTTTAATGCTGAGCGAAGATGCTTCATTACCTATTGAAGACAGAGCAACAAACGCGATTCCGTATTCAAGAAGGCAGAGTTTCCCGGCGGTTGACGAACGCGGCGTAAACAGACGAAACCCGAACATCGGCATTGACATCGGCGCAGTGTTCTTTGACGGCACAAGACCTGAGTCGGGTACTGATGACAATCAGGGCTATTCAATCGCGTATGTTCAGATCAGCGGAGTTCCGAACTCAATCAGGAGAATCGGACAGACAGCAAGTCTCATCGCGAAAATTTATTACACCAACGGCAGGACGGCTTACGGCGGCACAGGCACTAACAATGAAGCCGTTACGTGGTCGGCAACTCCCGCAGGATATTTGAAAGTCGGCTCTGACACAGGTATCATAACGGCAATGCGTCTGACAACACAGGACAGCTTCGTTACTATCAAAGTTCAGACGGACAGAACAGATCTTTACGGCAATCCGGCAACAGCAACCGCCAAAGTCAGAATCGTTCCCGATCTTGAGTTCGGAGATTTGAATAACGCACCCGGCACAGGATACACCGATGTAAATGAAATCGTAAGGAGTTTGCGCACTGATTTTGTCGAATACAACATGGGCTATCAGCTCACAGACAAAAATCCTGAGCTTGTTCAGAATGACAGCTTCCAGACTATTTACGAGGCAATCTGGGGAACGTCGGCTTCTGTCGCAACCGTTACGTATGATGACTTCAGCGTGTCTGCTGTCGGCGATAACGTTCTCGGCTATGCTATCGATGTTGCTGCGGACGAAGGCGCGATGACGAACACGATGATTTATCCGTGCAAATTTTCAGGCGATGAACTCAAAAATATTCTCGGCGAATCGAATTATTCAGCGGTCGCTGTGAATCTTGCCGCGGCTCAGGCATATAATCATAATGTCGATAAGGTTACAGCGGCGGAAATTTTCAAGACTCTCAGAATAGATTTTCAGGGAAATGAAACTTTGATTCCTGTCATGGGTCCTGACAGTTCCGTGAGTGTTGCGGACGCGATAGACAACGATGCTCTTGTTGTCAGTCCAAACGATGACGGCAAAGGAATTTCCATAGAACTCAACGCGAAAATCGCCAACGTCGGAGTAAACAGCAATGTCGCAGGCGCTGCTCTCGCTTTTGAGGGCGGAGCGCAGATCATCGAAGGCGTTCTGATCGTTCCTGACGGTACAGGAGACAGCAAAATCTCCGGCGTTATGATGTTCCCGCAGAAAAAATTAACCGCTCAGACGAGTTCAGAAACAACGTCAACGCCAACTGAAACGACAGAAAATGTTCAGCAAACGTCCGAAAACACAGCGAATACAACGACAACGGGCGCAAACAGTTCGTCAGGCGGCTCCTCGGGCGGCGGCTGTAACACAGGCATGAACGTTCTGATGCTGCTTGCGGTTTGTATCTCAGGATTTTTGAAGAGAAAATAAAAGCAAATTAAAAGAGCCTCTCGTTTTTCGAGGGACTCTTTTTTTTATATTCTAAAATTTTTTCACATCGCACCATCTCGCGTAGATACAGCCTTCAATGTCTTAAAAAGTATTTTTATATCGAGTGCTATGCTCCAGTGATTTATATATTCAGCATCAAGTCTGACAACTTCTTCAAAATCTGTTATTTTGCTTCTGCCGCTCACCTGCCACAGTCCCGTAAGTCCGGGTTTTGTTGCAAGTCTTGCTCTGTGATGATATTTATATTTTTCCCATTCATCAACAGTCGGCGGTCTTGTTCCGACCATGCTCATCTGTCCCATTAAAATATTAAAAAACTGAGGCCATTCGTCCCAGCTTCCCGAACGTATCTTTTCGCCGATCCCCGTAACTTTTTTGCCGTTGACAATTTTATTCCCGACAATGCGCGGATCCCAGTCCAGTTTAAACATCATGCCGTCAGAAACTCTGTTCTCTTTTAACAATTCTCTTTTTCTGTCTTCGGCATCAAGATACATTGAACGCAGTTTGTACATTTGAAATTTTTTTCCGTTCTGCCCAACTCTTGTTTGCTTGAAAAGAATCGGTCCGGGGCTTTCCTTTTGAATTTTATGCCCAACCACAGCTATGATGATGACGGCAATCAGACTTCCGACTATTCCTCCTGCAATATCCATAAGTCTTTTTATGGCAAGCTGTAAAGGGCTTGCGTAATTTGATGTTATAGTCAGAACGTTATAGCCGCCGACTTTTTCAGTTAAACTTTTGCCCTCGATATTTGGAATCGGAAGACGAATGTGAACGGGAATCGCCATTTGACGGCAGCCTTCAATCAACAACGCGACCTCGGATTCTCTATGACTTTTTATATTTTCTTTTTCACGGCTGTCAAGTTCAATATCCGTAAAATGAGACGGATATACAAAAACTTCATCAACCCACTCGCGGCATATATAGTCGGCGGCATTTTGCAGATTCGCAACGACTTTGATTCCGCTGATTTCTTCGCCTGTGCCGTCTCTGTTGCTGAGTACAAGTCCGGTGTATTCAACATCATCTGTCGGATTTATTTTTGAAACGATTTCCGGAACAAGATTTTCGTTCGCGACGAGAATCATTGTAGCTTTTTTGCTTCCTTTTCCGATTTTGCTTATAACAGGTTTCCACACCTGTCGGAAGACGAAGCCGAGTATTAAATGAAAAACTGAAGTGAGACAAACTGTTGCTCTGCTGTAAACATCGGCTTTTTGTGTAGAAAAAATATATAAAGTCATTACTGAGAGGACTAAAAGAACCTGTTTCAGAGTTTGCAGACATTCATGGTAACAGTCGCGATATAAAACATTATGCATTGTGTTAAAACTCGCGGCTATTAAAATATCCGCCATGACAAAAATAACAGCGAGTTCACGGTAGGCAAGCGAAACATAAGCCCATGACCCCCTGCTGATAAAATATGCCAGCACAAAAGCAACCTGAAGCGCAATAACGTCGCAAATGATAAAATCTATATGTTTTTGCCAGCCTTGAATGTTTCGTTTATACACACAGCTACCCCCCCCCCTCAAAAAATAAAAAAAAAGAGAATAAAAAGGGGAAAAATTTTTTTATGAATGCTTTTGAAGTTTTGAAAGGACGCGGCTATTTTGAATGGTGTACAAACGCCGAACGTCTTGAACAGGTTATGAATGAAGAAATGGTTACGGCGTATGTCGGCTTTGACCCTACCGCTGACAGTCTTCACGTTGGACATTTAATCCCTTTAATGGCTCTCGGATGGCTTCAGAAACTCGGGCACAGACCGATAGCTCTTGCGGGCGGCGGCACAGGTTTAATCGGCGATCCGTCCGGAAAAAGTAAAGAAAGAAATTTAATCACGCTCGAAGCGGTTCAGCATAACATCGAAGGCGTTAAAGCCCAGCTGAAAAAATTTCTGAATTTCGACTGCGGCAAAAATTCCGCGCTGCTCCTTAACAATTACGACTGGCTATCGAAAATTTCTTTTCTTGAAGTCCTTCACGACATCGGAAAATATTTTTCAATAAACAGCTTAATCGCACGCGAATATATCCGTTCAAGACTTGAAGACCCTGAAAAAGGAATTTCATACACGGAATTTTCTTATGTTTTATTACAGGCGATGGACTTCAAATATCTGAACGAAAATTATGACTGCCGTTTGCAGATGGGCGGTAATGACCAGCAGGGAAATCTTCTCGCAGGCTCAGACTACATCAGGCGCACAAACGGAAATGAAGTTTTCGGTCTTACACAGCCGCTGTTATTAACTTCATCGGGAACAAAATTCGGCAAAACGGAAGCCGGAGCTGTGTGGCTCGATCCGACAAAGACAAGCCCATATAAATTTTATCAGTTCTGGTTCAACACCGATGACAGAGATGTGGAAAAATTGCTGAAACTCTACACGTTCCTGCCGCTCGAAGAAATTTCTTCGATTATGGACGAACATAACGCCGCGCCGGAAAAGAGAACGGCTCAGAAAAAACTCGCGTTTGAAGTTACATCGACAGTTCACGGCGAAGAAACTGCAAAGAGTGTCATCAAGGCAAGCGAAATTTTATTCAATCCGAAAATTGATTTTTCAAATGTCAGCGAGGAAACCTGTGAAATGCTGAAACAGGAAGTCCCTTACAAAAAAGTTGAAAATTTCGATTTCCCGGCAGGAGTTGTGAACGTTCTCTCTGTTTCGGGCGCGTGTGAAAGCAACGGCGAGGCAAAACGCGCAGTACGTCAGGGCGGAGTGTCGGTCAACGGCGAAAAAATTTCCGATGAAAAATCCGAACTTAACAGAGATGTTTTAATCAACGGAAAATATTTGTTCATCAGGGTCGGCAAAAAGAAATTCAATATTGCCGAGTTCAATTAAAAAATGCACACCTGCGGCTGGTATATTTCGAGTTCCGTCAGCGATGTCCTCGCACAGGTCATCAATGACATGGCAAACGCTCTGCGAAGTCATTCACGCGACATTGACTTAACCGTCATCAGCGCGAAAGATAAAAGTGTTTCGGGCTTTGAACGCGTAAAAAATATTTTTGCGAAAAAAGAAATCTGGCATCTTTTCGGGCTTGCTCCTGTGTGGTGGCGCATAGTCAGAATACATTCGAGGACTGTTCACACGTTGCTTGAAGGTTCGGACTGGGCTGGTTTTCCGTCAAGATTTTTCACTGAAGGCGCATTGAACGGCGAGGCTGTAATTTTTCCCGTTTTCGATCCTTTGAGTTCACAGAGCGGCGATGACGGCAGCAAAGCTGTTTTTGTGCATTCAGAAAAAAAATTGCCTGAGGGCGATTACAGGGTAATGAACATTTCCGAAAAAATTCTGCGTCCTGAGGCTTTGAGCGGACTTTACATCGCTGATGAAGCAACACCGCGTGAAGCAATGAGAGCCGGAATTTTGACAATGCGCGGACTTTCGATAGCGTCTAAAAAATCCGGCTGGCTTGATGAAATTCTCGGACCTGACGGATATTTTCTGATACAGAACGAGGACGAAGATTTACCCAGAATAATTCGTCAGGGCTTGAGCGATCGTGGCAGACATATGGCTATGGCGGCGCGTCATTTTCTGAAGTCGAGACGGTCGCATGAACGCTGTACGGATTCGCTGATAACGTTGTACAGGAAAGTAATTGCAAAATGAAAAGTGCAGTCAGGGCAATAAAATTTTTTGAACATTTTTCAAATACGGGTTTGCGCGGAAAAATCACGGAAAAATTTTTTTCGTTCCTTTTGAACTTAATCAAGCCGCGCGGAAATTTAATTCTCGAAAATCTTGCGCGTGTTTACCCTCAAAGCCCCGAACGCTGGAGAAAAGATATTCGCTCCGAAGTTTACAGGAATATTGCATGGACACTCACGGAGACTCTTGCGTTGCAAAAAAATCACGAACAGGCTTTTGACTGGGTGAAAGTCCGGAACGAAGAAATCATCAACGATCTTATGAAACAAAAAAAAGGCGCGGTTTTACTAAGCGGACATTTTGGTAACTGGGAGCTTGGAGCGAGCTGGCTTGCACAAAATGCAAAAAAACACGGCAGTAAAATGTACGTGATCTATCAGACTATCCACGATGCAGACATAAATGAATATCTCATCAAAATACGTGAACGTTGCGGTCTTGTGATGATAAACAAAAATACTTCGGCAATGAAAATTGCACATTTGTTAAAAAACGGCGCGCATATCATTGTATTGAACGATATATCAGGTGATAAGAGGCTTCGTGTGCCTTTTATGGGTGTTGACGCTACCAGCATGCCCGGTCCCGCACTGATTGCAATGTTATCGGGTTGTGCTGTCGTGCCTGTATGTATTTACAGAAACGAGCCTTTTCAACATGAAATTGAAGTTTTCGAGCCTCTGAATTTTCCTGACATAAAGAATCACGAAGAGCGTTTGAAATTAGTAACTCTTGAAATGAACAAAGCACTGGAAAAATTTATAAAACAAAGACCCGAACAATGGTTCTGGCTTCATAACAGGTGGAAAAATTAAATGTTGTTAAGCAAAGAATTTACTTTTGATGCTGCGCATAACCTTGTAAAATATCATGGAAAATGTGAAAAACTCCATGGACACACATACAGACTTCGCGTTGTTCTTGAGGGACAGCCTGATTCAGAAGGAATGATTTTGGATTTTTGTGAGCTTTCTGATATTGTGAAAAAACGTGTAATATCACAGCTTGATCATTCTTATCTCAATGATTTAATCCCACAGCCAAGCGCAGAAAATATCGCGTTATGGATATGGCACGAAATTGAAGAAGAAGTCAGGCGCGAAAACTGCGTTTTATACGAAATTCACGTGTGGGAAACCGCGACAAGCTGCGTTGTGTTGAGGAAGTCTGATTTTAATTAAATTTTCGTGAGGTGAAATTTTATGAAAAAATTTTTTTGCGCTTTAATGATTGGTATTGTTTTTGTATCTATACCGTTCTCAGCCCTTGCAAATAGCACCTTGAAAAACATTGGCGGTAGTGTACTCACTAAAATTTTAACTCAGGTCATAACCGATGCTCTGAAAAAAAACGGTATGGGAGACATGATCCCCGGCGCAGAATCGCAGGACGCCGATGCTCAGACACCAACAGAAGATAAATTTCCGAACTCTGCAAAAAATTCTTCCGGCAAAGTTACTGAGCTGTCAAAAGAGCAGTATCAAAGTTTCAGCGAAATATGTCTTGCAGGTTCAATCGAAGAATTTCGCAAAAAAATTGAGTATGAAAACATTTCACCTGACGCTAAATTTACAAAAGAGGACGGCAGTGTTGTAACTCTCTTGGAACTTGCAAAAACATCTCCGAACTCGGAACTGGCTGAATTTTTGGAATCACAGCTTGCAGACGGAGAATGAAAAATGCCTGAGATAGCGAGATTTTTTGGTATTTTAATAAAAATGTTTTTTTTGAATGGCGAACATAATCCGCCGCACTTTCATGCTTTATATTGCCGCCGTTGGTGTAACTGCACATGAACTTTCATTTACTGAAAAACATAACGCCGCTTCCTGACTTGATTTTACTCGCGGAATTTCAGGACGGCACTGTGAAAAAATATGATGTAAAACCATTGATGCAAAAAATACCCGTATTTCAGATGCTTGAATATGTTTCCGGACTTTTTTATCAGGTACGCGTTGATACCGGCGGGTACGGCATTGTATGGAACGATGAAATTGATTTAAGCTGTGTTGAACTCTATTATAATGGAAAATAAAAATTTAATGCACGATGTACAAAAAGAAATTGACAAACGCAACGTACAAATAGACCGCGTTGGCGTAAAAGGCGTGAGTTATCCTGTAATCCTGCTTGACATAGATAATAAAGAGCAGAATACTGTTGCTGAAATTTCAATGAGCGTTATGTTGCCGCACGAGTACAGAGGCACTCATATGAGCCGTTTTATCGAAACTCTGGAAGAATTTTACGGGCGCGTATCTCCATCAAATCTTGAAGCATTTACCAAAAGACTTTGTGAAAAACTGGACGCTTCAGAGAGTTCGGTCAGCTTTGAATTTCCGTATTATTTTCGTAAAAAAGCACCGGTTTCAAAGAGTGAGAGTTTTTCAAAATGCGATGTTAAACTCGAAGCAAATTACACAGCTGGAAAAAATTTTGATATGATAATCGGCATTAGCGTAAACGTTCAAACCCTGTGTCCATGCTCGAAAGAGATTTCAAAATACGGTGCGCACAATCAGCGTGCCCTGGTATCTTTGAAGGTAAAATGCAAAGGTCTTGTATGGTTTGAAGAGCTTATAGATTTAATTGAAAAATCAGCTTCAGCACCGCTGTTTACGCTTTTAAAACGAGAAGATGAAAAATTCGTAACTGAAACTTCATATGAAAATCCCAGATTTGTTGAAGATGTAATAAGAGAGCTGGCTTTAGCCTTGAATAAAGAAAACAGAATTTTATGGTACTCAGCCAGAGTTACGAGTTTTGAAAGTATTCATAACCATGATGCTTTTGCTGAGATTGAACGCAATAAAATCTTATGAACAGAAGACAAAATATATTTATACAAAAAATTATTTACTATGTAATTGTTGTTTTTATTATAATGATGGGGTACAGAGTTTATAAACTCTGGTATGAAAATTACAAATTGTCAAATCCGCAGTTAATAGAAGCAATCAGTACGAATTACAGCGAAGAACAGCCTTTGCAGGGCATTTTACTTTGGGACGAACAGTTGATTTATGCACCGCAGGACGGAATTTTGACTTATCCTGCACCTAAACCGAGGTATGTTGCAAAAGGCGAAATACTCGCGGCTCTTGACGGTGTCGCAGTCCGCGCGCCTTATCCGGCGTATTTTTATCCGGCTCTTGACGGACAGGAAGGTAATTGGGTATATCCAAAACTTTGGCCGGATTTTGCGCCTTTTCCAGAGTTCAGCAAAGCTTCTTTGATAGAAAACGGAACTTTTCTCGGGCGCGGTGAACCTATCGGGAAATTAATTCCTCAGCCTCAGGTTTTGAGATGTATTGCATATCTTGATACAACTCCGTCTCTTGCAAGGGCACTGAACAGCAAAGATACGCCGACAATACGGATAAGGACTGAAATTGAGGGAAAAGAACGCCGAGCCGAAATTGTAGCTGTAAAAACTTCGGGACAAAAGTTAAAAGTTTATCTGCGTCTTCCGTTTTTTCCGCCAAATGTTCTGAGTTCAAGACGTTTCACGGCAAGCGTTGTTACTGACATGCAAAAAGGTGTGATGGTACCTGATACAGCTGTAATAACACGTGAAGGGAAAAATATGGTGTTCATCGTGAACGGCAACAGCACTGAACTTCACGCTGTAGAGGGTTTCCCTGCCGAAGACGGAAGTTTTTTTATAGAGAAAGGTGTACAGCCCGGAAATAAATTAATATTGAACGCCGATGCAATTATATTCAATTTTAAGAACGAAAATTTAAGAATCTGGTGATGAAGAATGATACAAAATTTTGATGCGATTTATGAAAGAATACAAAATGCAAAAAACAAAGCCGGCAGAACCGACAGAATTTTTTTCACGGCTGTCAGCAAAACCCGTACTGCCGATGAAATGCGCGAAGCTGAAAAAATTTCATGGATAGATTTTTTCGGTGAAAACAGAGTTCAGGAGGCTGAAAACAAAAGAGATTCGTATCCCGAATCCAAAATACAATGGCGTTTGATTGGACATTTACAAAACAATAAAGCCAGAAAAGCCGCTGAAATTTTTGATACAATCGACAGCGTTGACTCTGTTGAACTCGCTGTACGGCTGAACAGAATCGCAGGCGAACTTGACAAAAAAATTCCAATTTTAATTGAAGTCAATACATCAGGTGAAGAAAGCAAATCAGGCATTGCACCGGAAAAATTTTCGGAACTTTTAGACGTTGCAGCGGCACAGGAAAATTTGAGCTTGAACGGTCTTATGACGGTAGGTCCTTTGACTGATGATGAAAAGAAAATCAGAAAATCTTTCGCTGAATTGCGCAATTTAATCGAAAATGCAAGAATTTCAACAGGATTGGATTTACCTGTATTGTCAATGGGTATGAGCGATGATTTTGAATTGGCAATACTCGAAGGCAGCACGATGATCAGAATAGGAACTCTGCTGTTCGGCAAAAGATTTTATCCGCCAAAACAAAATTAAAATTCAGGAGAATTTGTTATAATCTCACAAAATAATATTCCAAGGAGCAAAATTAAAATGACAATCCCAAAAAATATTTTCAGAGAATACGATATTCGCGGCAACGCTGACAAAGAACTCACGGACGAAACCGCAAATTTAATCGGGAAAGCCTACGCAGCATGGCTTATCAGAGCCAACGTTACAGGCGGCGTTACCATAGGCGGAGATGCAAGACTTTCAACACCGAGAATCAAAGCTGCAATCACTGAAGGAATTTTATCGGCAGGGCTTGACGTTATTGATGTCGGACTTGTAACAACACCGATGTTATACTGGAGTCTCATAAAATTCAATCTCAGCGGCGGTGTCATGGTAACGGGCTCCCACAACCCTCCGGATATGAACGGAGTTAAATTATGTTTCGGGCGCGGAACTCTCTGGGGCAATGATGTTCAGGATATAAGACGAATCGCCGAAGCCGGAAATTTTGAAAACGGCAGCGGAAAATTATCTCATGCTGACATTAACGATGAGTATGTGAAAATGCTTGTGTCAAAATTTGATCTTCCATTCAGCAAAAAATTCAAAATTATTTGCGACTGCGGAAACGGCGCGGCAGGTCCTACTGCAAAAAAATATTTTGAATCTCTCGGCTGTGAATGTATTTCTCTGTTCGATGAACCCGACGGACATTTTCCTAATCATCATCCTGATCCGCAAAAGAGCGAAAATATGAAATTTTTAATCGAACGCGTCAGGGCTGAACACGCTGATGTCGGCTTTGCCTTTGACGGCGATGCTGACAGAATCGGGGTTGTTGACGATAAAGGCGGATTAATTTCAGGCGACAGGTTAATGACTTTATACTGGAAAGAAATTTTGTCGGAGCATAAAGGCGCGGACGTTATCGTTGAACCGAAATGCAGTCTGGTGTTGCCTGAGCTTGCTGAAAAATTCGGCGGAAAAGTTTTATACTGGAAGTCGGGACATTCTCTGATAAAAGCAAAAATGCGCGAGATTGGAGCTTTATTCGCCGGCGAATATTCCGGGCATATGTTCTTTGCCGATGAATTTTTCGGACATGATGATGCGTTCTATGCCGCCGGAAGACTCTTGAGGATAATGTCAAAATTCAAAGATTCTTTGTCCCGTTTAATGCTCAGTGTTCCTGTATATTACTCAACGGAGGAAATCCGCATTCCGTGCGCCGATGACGTAAAATTTGAGATTACCGCAAAAATTCAGAAAAAAGCTCAAGCTCTGCACGAGTGCAGTGTCATTGACGGCGTTAGAATTTTATATCCTGACGGCTGGGGCTTGATACGTGCGTCCAACACACAGCCTGTAATGGTCGTTCGCTGTGAAGGCAAAACCCGTGAGGCTCTTGAAAAAATTACGTGCGAAGTAAAAAATCTCCTGCTTGAGGAAGGACTGCCGGATTTTTCATGGGGGGCATAAACTCTAACATTCAGGCTCGTCCGCAGTACGGCGTTATCTTGAAACCCGAGAGCGGATTTTTTCTTCCTGTCAAGGCTAACACTCAGCTTGAAATCGGTTTTGGCAACGGCGAATTTACTGTACGGTACGCGAATTTAAATCCCGGAATTTTTTTATACGGCATTGAAATTTCGCAGTCCTGCGTTCTGCGCTGTGCAAGACGTGCCGAAGGATTAAAAAATCTTAAGATCATCAACACTGACGCGCGGTATATGCTGCGTGAAATTTTCGCTGATGAATCTTTTGAAAAAATAATAATGCAGTTTCCATGTCCGTGGCCCGGCAACGGCAACGCTCACAGACGCGTTACAGCAAAAGATTTTTCTGACGGACTGGCGGCGGTGCTGAAAGTCGGAGGAATTTTTGAGATGGTTTCAGATGATGAGGATTATTCGCGTGAAGTCTGGAATATTCTCGGAAAACATGAAGCCCTGAACGCCGAAGAATTTTTGATTAATCCACAGCGCGAAATCACGACAAAATATGAACGAAAATGGCTCGAACAGGGAAAAAATATTTTCGCTCTGACTTTCAGAAAAATAAAAAATTTCACAGTCTCACGGAGAACATCTCAGGAAATGCACATAAAAATTAAAAATCACGTAACTCAAAATGATATTGACGGATTAAAAAATATTTCAGGCAAAGACGAAAATAAAAAATCTTTTTGGAAATTCGGAAAAAATTTCACGGACGGCGAAAAATTTCTGCTCGAAACTCTCACGAGCGATGATGAATTTGAACAGAAATTTTATATCAATATATCGCCGAGAGACGAGGGATTTTTACTTCGGCTCGACAAGACTTCAAGTGCGTTTTTAACTCCTGCTGTACGTTCGGCACTGTCTGAAGCGGCGGAAAGACTTGCGGAATAAAAAATGAAAGATGTCAGACCGACTTCAGGAAAAGTTTTGCAGGCGTTATTTAACATTCTCGGCGATGTCAGCGGCGCAAAATTTCTGGATCTGTTCGCCGGTACGGGACGCGTAGGACTTGAAGCTCTGAAGAGGGGCGCGGACTCCTGCGTTTTTGTCGAAAATATAAAATCAAGAGCCGAAGAGATTAAAAAATTTTCGCCGGAATCTTTGATTTTGTCGCTTGAAATTCATCGTGCTGTAACGTGGCTGACTAAACGCGAAATGAAATTCAGTATAATTTTCGCCGACCCTCCGTATAATGCAGGCTGGTGCGGCGAAATTTTAAAAATTCCGTTTTTTGAAAAACTTTTCGATGAAAAATGCATTTTCGTAATCGAACATTCAAGCCGTGAAGAGATGAATGCGAACGAAAATTTTAAATTAATTTCACAACGCGGCTACGGTGAAACATGCCTGAGTTTTCTCGAAAAAATAATTTAATTTCCGAGTTTATAATGAATGAAAGCGTTCGTTTTCTCTCCGGCTTTAATTACAGCGCACGGGAATAAAGGCTCGTTGACGGCATTTGGAAACTGCTGAGCTTCAAGTGCAAACCCGTCAAAATTGTTGTAAAACGCTCCGTCTTTACCTCTGCAATGTCCGATTGAATTTCCCGTGTAAAGCTGCAGTGCCGGCATGTCCGAAAAAACTTCGAGTTTTATGCCGCTCATGTCTCCGACTGCAACAGCTGCGGGATTTTTTGAATCTTTTATCTCGTAGCAGTGGTCAAAGCCGCCCTTCGCCTGAATAATTTCTGGAGAATATTCCGAAATTTTTTCGATGATTTTCTTTTCGTGTCTGAAATCAAATGACGTTCCCTCAACGCTGGCGAGCGGTGCAAGAGCAAGAAGATTTTCATCAGCTTTGCAGTATCTTTCGGAATTTATTTTCAGTGTGTGATTTAAAATCGTTCCGCGTCCGTGTCCGTTAAGATTAAAATAGTTGTGATTCGTGATGCTCGCGGGTGTGTCGTGGTCGCAGACGTATTCGTAATTCATTTTTAGAGTTCCGTCTGAAAACGAAATTTTTGCGGCGAGTTTGAAATTTCCCGGAAATCCCTCGTCAAGGTCGGGGCTGTCCAGTGTGAAGACAACGCAGTCATCTTGAATTTCAGATGAAAATAATTTTTTCCCGAAGCCTTTGAAGCCGCCGTGAAGAGTGTTTCGTCCGTTGTTGCGCGGAAGATGATACGTAACGCCGTTGAGTGTGAATTTTCCCTCCGCGATTCTGTTTGCATAACGTCCGACTGTTGCGCCGAAATTTCTTGTGTCGCTGAGATATTCTTCGAGTGTGTCATAGCCTAAGGCAACGTCATAAAATTTTCCGTCTTTTGCCTTGACGCTGAGTTCGAGTATTGCGCACGCATATTCAGACACAACAGCTCTTTGATTTTTTTCATCAATGAAAGTGAAATTATATACGCGTTGACCGTCCGGCATTGTGCCGAACAAACTTTTTTCTATCATTGAAAATTTTCTCTCCCTGTGAAAAATTTTTGTATTACTCTATCACAAGACACACGAAAATTTTGCGCTCTTGGTCGTCAGCAGTCAAAACCGCCTTTATAACTTTGCGCCCTTCTGTTTCGTATGATTTTGCATAGTTCCGTTCGTTCATTTGATTTAATCCTTCGGCTTTCATCTTTTCGACTTCAGAAGTTTTTGGCGCGAATTTGAACTCTAAGACGGCGATCAATTTGTTGAAATTTATCACTAAATCTGCTCTGCCTTTGAATGTGTGAACTTCAGCATAAGATATTATTCCTGCGCCTCGTAGCATCATCAGGAACAATGAACGATACCAGAACTCGTTCCGATTGGGGAAATCATCATAAGGCACGGCGGCAAGTGCTGTATTGAATAATTCAACAGTCTCTTCTATATCGCCGTTCTCCAAAGACCGCCAGAGCTGTGTTCCGAGCGTAATATATCTTCTGACATGATAAACTTCATCAAGGTACATTCGCACGATTGATTTTCTGACTTCTTCGTTCGGATAGTCGAGAGTTATCACATCGCCTTCCCATTTTTCAATCGTTAGATAGCCGCTTTGATACAAAAAACTTTCGGGCGTTGAGCATTCAATTTCGCGGCTGTCCGTGAAGTCAGAAGATACTTCAAAATGTCGGTATTTATCGGGATCTGAAATTCTATGTTCTTTCATGTATTTAACAATGAATGTCGGTGAGCCGGACATATACCAATAATTGCCGAATTTATCATCAAAAAAGAAGTTTAACAGCGAAAATGGATTGTAAAGTCTGGTTTTGCCGTCAAAACAGAATCCGTCGTAATAACATTTTATTTTGTCTCTTAATTCATTTCGCGTAAGGTTCATTGATTTTGACGAAGCCTCTAAATATTCAGCAAAATTTCCGTCAAGTTCCTCCTGCGTGTAGCCTGTTATATCGCCGTATCTTTTCAGCATGGAGATGTCCGCCAGATTATTTAACGCTGAAAATACTCCAGCTTTGCTGAATTTTGATATTCCCGTCAACATTACAAATCTCAGATATTCATCGCAGCTTTTGAGTTCTGTATAAAACGAGCGCAAAACCTCACGCATTTCGTTTGCCAGCTTTAAATCATTTATATTGTCAAGAATCGGCTTGTCGTATTCGTCAATCAAGACAGCAACCTGACCTCTTTTTTTATAAAGTGCGCGGATAATCTGACGTAACGTTTCGTTGGCTGTTCTCTCGGTTTTCAACGTCAAATCATTGTCTTCTATAACATCTTCAAGTCTTCGTATTATTGAGCCGTTTAATTCTTCGCCGTTTGAGCAGCTTCCCAATGAACTCATGTCAAACTTCAAAACAGGCAGCGGATTTTGAGCCTGTCTTTTAACCCATTCTTCGGCGGCTAAACCTTTGAACAATTCCGCACGCCCTCCGAACATCGCGCCAAGCGTTGAGAGCGTCAACGATTTTCCGAAACGGCGAGGACGCGACAGAAAATATCTTTGCCCGTTCTGAATCAAGTCTAACAGTCTCGCGGTCTTGTCAACGTACAGCAAACCGTCCTGTCTCAACCGCGCAAAATCCTGAACCCCGATAGGCAGCGTTCGCATAAAAATCATTCCTTTCTAAATCAGCCTACAAATATTATAAAAGTTGCGTTTATAATATTTGCGTTATATAATCCGCTTATCTTTTTATAAATTAAAAAATTAAAGAAAATTTTCGATGTAAAGGAGATTTTATTTTGCTTTTCAAGTATCGCGCAAGAACTTCGGCAGGAAATATCATAGAAGATACTGTTGAAGCTGCTGACCAGCAACAGGCTGTCGCGGCACTTAAATCCACCGGCATGCTCGTCATCAGTCTTACCGGCGGGAAAAGCGAAAAATCTTCCGGCTCAGGATTTTTCGGTTCACATAAAAGCAAATCTCAAAATGAAAATGTAGATCCTACCGTAGCGTTTGCCACTGCCCCGCATTCAACTGAAAAAAAAGGTCTAAAGTCTCTTCTCAATATGGATCTCGGTGCTATCTTCAGCACGGGTCATGTTCCTCTGAAAAATTTAATGGTCTTTTTCCGTCAGCTCGCTACAATGGAAGGTGCAGGCTTAAGTCTTACGGCTTCCCTCAATATGATAGCAAGCGGCGAAAAACATTATGCCCTCCGAACAGCTCTTCTCGACATCAAAAACAGACTTGACAGGGGCATTCCCTTAAGTCAGGCAATGGCAGCGCACAAAGCTTTCAATCCGTTGTTAATCGCTCTTGTTCAGGCTGGCGAGGAAGGCGGGCTTTTAGGTCCGGCACTCGATCAGGGCGCAACTCTTCTCGAAAAACAGGAAGCTCTCCGCAGTAAAATCCGCAGTGCAATGTTTTATCCGGCGTTTATCATGTTTTTTGCCGTGCTGGTACTCGTATTTTTCTTTATTTTCCTCGTTCCTAAATTTGAAGAAACTTTCCAGACTCTTAATATTGACCTTCCACAGATAACTCTCACAATGTTCGCGATTGGAGACTGGTTTCTTGACAACTGGAAATTCCTTGCAGGCGGCGTTGCAATAGTCATTTTCGGCTGGATTTTCTTATCGAAAAACAAAGGCACAAAAGGTTTCATGGACAGGCTTAAATTAAAAATCCCCGTTATGAAAGATCTGTTGCTGAAGTCAGCGATGGCTCGTTCAAGCAGAACTCTTTCTGCCTTGACGGGCGCGGGCGTTCCGATAGTCCGAAGTCTTGAAATGGCTGAAGGCACAGCAAACAACGTTCCCGTTGAAAACGGATATGAAGAACTCCGAAAGGGAATCGTGCGCGGAATGTCATTGGGCGATGCTTCAAAAATGGCTGGAATCTTTCCTGTTTTAGTCTGTCAGATGATGCGTATAGGCGAGGAGACAGGACATCTTGACACAATGCTTGAACGTGTTGCAACGTGGTACGATCAGGAGCTTGACGAACAGATTCGCGCTTCAATCTCGCTGATGGAGCCTATGTTGATCATTTTCGTTGGTGCTATCATTGCTATCATAGCGATTTCGATTTTTGCCCCGATAACATCGGCAATAGTTCAGCTTTCTTAAAATCGAAGGGAAGGCAGGAATCTTAAAATGAAAAAATTTCTTGCAGGATTAGTAACGGCAATCGTTTTACAGTCAGCCTGTTACGGAGCAGTGAGCGATGACATTTACGTAAGACGCGATGTTTTTGATGCGAAAATGGATTTATTATTTGAACGTCTTGACAAGGCTGTTGTGGAAATTAAAGGTGAGGTTAAAACTTTATCCGAACGTGTAGATAGTCTGGAAAAAAGTTTGAATGAAAGAATCAACGGCGTAGAAAAAAGTTTGAATGAAAAAATTGATGGCGTGGAAAAACGTTTGAATGAAAAAATTGACGGCGTAGAAAAACGTTTAGATGAGAGAATTGACGGCGTGGAGAAACGTTTAGATGATAAAATCAGCGGCGTAGAAAGACGTATCGACGACGTGGACTGGAAAATCAACTTTATGAGCAATTTTTTATATTATATTCTTGTTTTGTTAGGGGCGTTGCTTTTGTTGCCTTCTGTCAGTCGGTGGTTTGAAAACCGCGAGGCTCGAAAAGAAAACAGAAATAACGCCGTAAATTTCACGCTGGACGATGTTCGGCGTTTAATCGCTGAGGAAATTAACGCGAAAATTCCAACAAAGCCTCAGGCGTCTTAAGCGATTTCGTTTTTTGTCCAGATAACATCGGCAATAGTTTACTATAAAAAAATAAAAATTTCTCTTCAGGTGGTGATATAAGAGGTAAAAATTTTGCGTTCGTTGGCATTCGGAATTTTGTTTTTTATTTTTGAAAGGAGGAGAACAATGGATAAAAGTGCGAAGCGTCATGGCTTTACACTGGTTGAACTTTTAATTGTCATCGTCGTCATCGGCGTGTTAAGCGCAATGATGATGCTTTCAAGCACCGAAGCTGTTTCATCGGCACGTGCGGCTGAAATTATCAGCGACCTTCGCAACCTCAAAACCGCGGCTCTTGCTTGGTATGCAGACAATCTTGACTATGTTGAAGGCAGAT
>CAJODX010000002.1:0-4936 GCA_905233295.1 uncultured Synergistales bacterium
GCAATCGAAAAGGCTTCACAGGATCCGACATGGCAGTCATTCCTTGTACAGGGCTGCTATGATGAGAGACCCGGCTTCGCTAATCAGGCCGATTACACGAAAGACTGCGAGGAAGATTACAAGCTCCTCACAGATTATCTCAAGGCTGAAGGCGTAGCAAAGAAAGATTACTACGAAGGCAAGTAAAACGTGAAAAATTTACGGGGTAATGTTTTATTGCCCCGTTTTTTTGTCGCAAAGGAGATTAACACATGTTTGAACTAATCTGTAATATTCTCTTGTGGCTCGGACTCCTCTACGCTTATTTCTTCAACGTCCTCGAAGCCCCAATCCCTGACCGCACCGCCCGTAATCCCTACACATTGAAGCCGGACGTGTGGCCGAAAGCTATAATCATTCTTCTTCTCATCTGTATCGCCGTAAACATCATCAACATAATCAGGAAGAACAGAAATAACCCTGAGTTCCATCTTGACGCGCTGATGTGCATTCGTTCAAGGCTCGTAATCGGTATAGCTCTCGTTGTTGCCGCCAGCTTCATTCTTGAGCCTCTCGGTTACATGGCGACTTGCTGTCTTGTTCTTTTCTTTTACGGTTTACTGCTCGGTCAGACTCACGTGATAAGGCTGGCGATTTTCTCTGTGCTTGTTACGATAGTACTCTACGTTGTGTTCAGCGTGTTATTGTCGGTCAACCTGCCGAGAGGAACTATACCAGAACTTCGCAACTTCTCGCTGTACGTTGAAAGTATCGTAGCGTCAGCAAAATCAGCAATCGGAATGTAGGGAGGAATTATCATGTCAACATGGGAATTATTCACAAGCGGTTTCAGCGTACTCATGGATCCCTACACTTTCCTGATGGTAGTGTTTGCGATTGTAGTGGGTACAATCTTCGGAGCTTTGCCCGGAGTAAGTGCGACAATGGCGGTGGCTCTCGGTCTTCCGTTCACGTACTCGATGGCACCGGTTCCGGCTATAGTGTTCCTTGTTGCCGTCTACTGTTCGTCAATCACAGGCGGAAGCATCACGGCTATTCTCTTCAAGATACCCGGTGTTCCTTCGTCAGCTCCGACAACTTTTGACGGCTACCCAATGGCTCAGAGAGGCGAAGCAGGAAAGGCACTCGGAATAGCGTTAGGCTCATCGGCAATCGGCGGACTCGTTTCGGCGTTGGCGATGCTCACATTGTCGCCTCAGTTGACGCAGGCTGCTTTGTCGTTCAGCCCTTCGGATATTTTCGCAATAACCTTCATGGGACTGTCGATTTTGACATGCCTTGACAGCAAAAATATTTTGAGGACGTTAATTTCGGGACTTTTGGGACTTTTGCTGGCATGTGTCGGACAAGACCCGATGTACGCGGTTCAGCGTCTTACATTCGGTTCAGGAGAACTCATCGCAGGTCTTGAGATGATTCCTGTTTTAATCGGAATTTTCGCTGTTACCGAAGTTTTGAAGCAGACGAAAAAACGCGAAACATTCAAAGGCGAAGAAGGCACTGCGAGTGTCAATACGAAAATGCCTTCATTTAAAGAGTGGTGGGGAATCAAATGGCTTCTTGCACGTTGCTCTGTCATCGGAACAGTAATCGGAATTTTGCCCGGTGCAGGTGCTACGATAGCTTCGTTCCTCTGCTATTCAACTGAAACGAAACTTTCAAAACACCCCGAAAAATTCGGAACGGGAATTATTGACGGTGTTGCAGCCTCCGAAACAGCAAATAACGCTGCTACCGGCGGTGCGATGGTGCCTTTGCTTTCACTCGGTATTCCGGGAGGTAACGCAGCCGCGGTTATGATGAGTGCATTAGTGCTGAAAGGCGTACAGCTTGGACCGTTGCTCCTTGTCAATCAGCCTGAATATTTGAGCGCAACGTTTGCTTCAATGGTCATTACAAATATTTTGATGGTCGTTGTTGCAATCGGAATCGCGAAAGTTTTCGCGCAGATTCTTGCCGTGCCGTATTCATATCTCGGACCTATTATCATCATGCTTGCCATCATCGGAGCTTACGCAACGAATATGAGCATTGCTGACGTAAAAATCATGGCGATTGCAGGCGTAATCGGACTGATAATTTCGGCGTGCCATTTCAACAGCGCGGCTTTGATTTTGGGACTTGTTCTCGGTGTAATCTGCGAAGGAAATTTCAGCAGAGCCTACACCATCAACAGGGCTGACGTTATCGGAATGTTCTCGCGTCCTGTTGCCGGAAGTCTGATGGTCATCAGCATTTTATTGCTTGTATGGCCGGTTGTTTCCAGTTTGTTCAAGAAAAAAGAAGCATAGAAAAAATTCCTTTTTGCCTTCTCTGAATTAATTTTCGGGGAAGGCTTTTTTATTTGGAGAAATCGCAAAAAAAATTGCGTTCCAGAAAAATCTTTCATATATCTCTGCTCAGGCTGTCGGCGGAGCGGTCGCTCACAATGCAATTTCGCTTATCATTCCGTGTCATCGTGTTGTAGGCTCGAACGGCACAAATAAAAAAATCAGGAGCAAGGCTTTTTGAATTTCCTCACTCCTGATTTTTGTTTTTAAATTTTTTTATTTTGTTGCTAACTCGTCAGCGATTGACTTGAAAATGTTGAAATATTCTGCGTCATGTTTTTCGCTGTCGGCGGCTGAAAGATAGTAAGGCATCATTTCAACTTTGCGGATTGCTTCAAGGCATTCGGGTTTCTTTTCCATTTCCTGCACGATGTTTTCATACCAGGCGATGACTTCATCAGGCGTCTCTTTCGGGAAATAGAATGAAAAGTCGCAGTCAGGATACACAAGGTCGATTCCCTGCTCTTTGAATGTCGGAATGTCTTTGATTAACTCGTAACGTTCCGCGCTGGGAACTCCGAGTGCAGTGAACTGTCCGCTTTCAAGATAATCTTTGCAGTTGATGTATGCGCCGGGCATCATATCAACCTGTCCCGAAAGCATTCCTACGATTTTGTCTGAGTTCGAGCCGTAGTCAACAAGGTCGAGTTCGATTCCTGCGAGATCCTGAAATTTCAGAATTTCGTAATATGTGTAAGCGCCGACTTCGGTGCATGCAACAAGCTCGCCGGGTTTTTCTTTTGCAGCTGCAATGAACTCTTTAAGATTTTTATATTTGTTCGGGTTGACATAGAGCTGCTGCGCGGGGTCTTTTGCGAATGTCGGACCAAGCTTGAATGCCGTGTAGTTATAATCTGTGATTCCTGCAACATTGGCAACGTTTACAAGATTATGACCGTAAAGGAACGTATGACCGTCCGGAGCTGCACTGCGAACCTGATCAGCCGCGATTGAACCTGCCGCGCCGTTTGCGTTCACAACGATGAAGTCAACGCCCGAAAGTTCTTTTGCATACTGTGCGAAAACTCTCGCGCTGAGGTCAGTGTTTCCGCCAGCACCTGCCGGAACGATAATTGAAACTGGCGTTGTCGGTTTCCATTCAGCGAACGCACCCGACACTGCAACAAGGACAACAAGTAAAGCCAATAATGCTTTTTTCATAATGAATATTACAACTCCTTAAAAAAATTTTATTTTTCTCCCGCAAAAAATTTTACGGGGTGATGCCGAAATTTTAATGCAGGTCAGCAATGTGAAGAGCCTCGCCGCCGTTTCCTTTTCCGTCCAGAATCTGAAGATAGAGAATATTTTCAGTTTCAACTCCGGGCAGATGCAGAATGTCGATGACTTTGCACTTTACATTTACTCTTGCACCGTTAATGAGAATCGCATTTTCATCGACAGAAAAATCAATTCCCGAAAATTTATCAGTTTCGGACGAATGTTTTTTCAAATCACCTAACTGAAAAGCAACATTCTTTTGAGTTTTATTCAAATTTGAAAATCCAACGAAATCGCCTTTTTCGAGAGCCTGCCCTGTCGTGCTTTGAGGACCAAGACAGCAGAGCAGTTTATCTTTTCCGACGTGAGTACACCACGCGCAGCACATTCCGTATTTACGTCCGTTCTTTTGCATGGCGATAATGTTCACGTTATGGTCGATAGCTTTAATTTCCATATTTATTTTTCTCTCAGGCTTTCTTCTCAGCTCTCGACGCTCTAATCTCTTTGTACAGCGACCAGAGAATTACGCCGACTGCGATTGCAAAGAACACACAGAAAATCGGTCTTGCGAAAAACGCTCCGAAAGATTTAAATCTCATCAGACCGCGCCTTAAATATTCCTCCGTCATTCTTCCGATTAAAAAGCAAAGAACAAACGGCGTTGTCGGAAGCTTAAATTTGTGATAAAGATAGCCGATAACTCCGAACACAACGATTGACTGAACATCAAAAATTCTGTTGTTGGTGGCGTATGCTCCGACCGCGCAGAGAACGAGAATCAACGGCAGCAAAACGTGCTTCGGAACTTTCAAAACCTGAACAAAAGCTTTTATGCATGTCCATTCAACGATTAACATTATTAACGCACATACCATGCATGCCGCGAAAATTCCGTAAACAACATCAGCGTTTTTGACGAAAAGCAAAGGTCCGGCACTGAGTCCGTGAATTAAAAATCCGCCTAACATCATAGCCGTAACTCCATCGCCGGGAATACCCAAAACTAAAAGCGGAATTAAAGCTCCGCCGATTGTCGCGTTGTTTGCACATTCTGTCGCAACGATGCCTTCGGGTTCACCCTGTCCGAAAGTTTCGGGGTGTTTGCTCATATTTTTTGCTGTAACGTAAGATAACATTCCTGACGTTGAACCGCCGATACCGGGTAAAATTCCGATTCCTGTTCCGATTAATGCCGCTCTGATTGCGCCGGGAATCCATTTGAAAAATTCAGCGACTGAAAATCCGAAGCCGCGAACTTTTTTCACGGGGACTGTTTTTATTCCCTGTCCGATAGTCTCTGCACTGACGAGAATATCAGCGACCGCGAAAATTCCGATTAACGTTGTGAGCGTGTTGAAACCTCCGCGCATTTCGGGAATCCC
>CAJODX010000002.1:4996-23540 GCA_905233295.1 uncultured Synergistales bacterium
CCATGTTTCCTGATGAAAGAACGGCAACCATCGTCAAGGCAAAGAAACAGATTCCGAAGTTGTCAGGCGCAGCAAATTTCAATGCCACGTCAGCAAGCCACGGCGCAAAAAATGTCAGAATGACGAACGAAAACACTGAGCCGAGGAACGAGAAAACTATTCCGACTCCGAGTGCCTTCATGGCTTCGCCTTTCTGTGCCATCGGATAGCCATCAAACGTTGTTGCTATTGATGAAGCCGTGCCGGGCATATTTAACAGGATAGCTGAAATTAATCCGCCCGAAATTCCGCCTATGTAAACTGCGACAAGGACATTCATGCCGAGCGATGAACTCATGCTGAATGTTAAAGGCAGCATAAGAGCAACCGCCATTGACGCGCTCAAGCCAGGGATTGAACCGAAAATAATTCCGATTGTTACGCCTGCTATCATCAACAGCAACGAGGTCGGCTCACAAACTCTGAGAATTGCAGCTCCTAACTGTGTTAAAGCTCCCATAATTCAATCTCCCTTCTAGAGCGTGAAAATTCCTGCGGGCAACACGATCTTGAAACCGTATCTGAACAGGAAGAAAACCGCGAAAACGAATATAACGTCAATGACAGCGTACATTAAAATCTGTTTCGCGCTTCTTCTGTCGTTGGGAGCAAGAACAACTATCTGCAGGAAAAGGTAGCCGAGTGTCGAAAGAATGAATCCTACCGGCGCAAGAATGTTGACGTAAATGACAACAAGCACCAGAGAGGCAAGCACCCTTTTATAGTCCGATGTATCTGCGGGCATAGCTTCGGCTTTTGCGGCGTTGGCTTTGAAATTTTTCACTGCGCTGAACAAAAGCATCAGAGCAAGGACAATAATCAAAGTCCCTATCACATCAGGCATAAAGTTCGGTCCGATTTTCATAACCTTAGATTTCGGAAGCTGACTTGAAAGCCATATTGTTACAGCACCGAGAGCCGCATAGAAAATTCCGATGATGATGTCTCCGTATTTTCTAAAGAACAAAATCTAACACTTCCTTCCAGAAAAATAAAACTTGAAAAAATTGGGATTTTTTATTGAAAATAATTATAGCAATTATAGCAAAATTGCACGCCAATAATATATTTTTTTGAGATTTTTTCGGACATGTTTAAAAAAAAATTTTTTTCGGTTTTCAGCTACAATATTAAAATAATTAAATATAAAAATTTTAATTTTTTAAGGAGGTCTTCTTAATGCCTTTAGACAATGAAGAAAATGAAGTTTTCCGACAGCGTAAAGATAAATTGATGCGTCTGCGCACTGAGGAAGGCTATGATCCGTATGTAAATGAAACATGGGACAGAGAAATAACTCTTGAAGAAATCAGAAAAAAATTCGATTATCTTGAACCTGAGCAGGAGGCAAAAGACTGCGTTATCAAAACCGCGGGGCGCGTTATGACAATCCGACGTCAGGGCAAAGCGACTTTCGCGGATCTTGCAGATGAAACTTCAAGAATGCAGCTTTATTTTCAATTAAATTCCGTTGGTGAAAAAGAATACGATTTTCTCAAAAAATGGGTCGATACAGGAGACTGGATCGGTATTACCGGCTATCCTTGCAGAACACGGCGCGGCGAACTCACAATTTTAATCACTGAGTACAAACTTTTAAGCAAGGCAATCCGTCCGCTCCCGGAAAAATGGCACGGCTTGACAGACACTGAAATTCGTTATCGTCAGCGTTATATGGATTTAATCGCAAATCCTGACGTTCGTGAAATCTTCAGAAAACGTTCAAAAATAATTTCGTCATTCCGTGAAACTCTCGAATCTCACGGAACCCTCGAAGTTGAAACTCCAGTCCTTTCCGTTCTTGCAGGCGGTGCGAACGCAAGACCTTTCAAAACTTTTCACAACGCCCTCAGCCTTGACATGTACATGAGAATCGCTGTTGAATTATATTTGAAACGTCTTGTTGTAGGCATGATGGGACGCGTTTACGAGATCGGCAGAAATTTCCGCAACGAAGGCATTGACACAATGCACAATCCTGAATTTACGATGATGGAGGTTTACTGGCCTTACTGCAATTACGTTGACATGATGAATCTCGCCGAAGAATTAATCCGAAACGCAGCTAAAGCCATAGGAACTCTTGAAATCGAATGGAACGGCACAAAACTGGATTTGTCAAAACCTTTCAGGAAAATGACAATGCGTGAAGCTGTGAAAGAATACGCCGGCGTCGATTTTGATTTAATAAACTCCGATGAAGAAGCGAGAAGAATCGCTCACGAAAAAGGCATTGGCGGCGAGCTGAAAGGCAATGAAAGCAAATTTGCGGTTTTGAATTTAATGTTTGAAGCTTTCTGTGAAGAAAAATTAATTGAGCCGACATTTTTAATCGGACATCCGACAGAAATTTCACCGCTGTCAAAACGCGACCCGGAAAATCCCGATTACACTCACAGATTTGAACTCTTCATGTTCGGCAAAGAGGTTGCAAACGCATTCAGCGAGTTAAATGATCCGATTGACCAGCGCGAAAGATTTGAAGAGCAGGCGCGGAAAAAGGCTGCGGGCGATGATGAAGCTCACGTTTTTGATGAAGATTTTATAAATGCAATCGAAGCAGGTTTGCCTCCAACAGGAGGAATGGGAATCGGAATGGACAGAATCGTGATGTTCCTGACGGGAGCGCGTTCAATAAGAGACGTAATTTTGTTCCCGACAATGCGTCCGGCGAAATAAAATATTTAAGAAATTTAAGAAGTCAGGAGTGAGGGAGTCATGGACTGAGTCCCTCATTTTTTTATGAGTTTTTTATAACAGTTTGAAACAACAAGAACAGCCAAGGTCATTAAAGCTACCGCGATTATCAGCTGCAAGCCGTCAACCATGAAGACAAATTTTCCGCCGCCAAGTTTCGTGATGATATTGTAGACGCTGATGACGAGTGCCGACATCGTAACGACAAACATGAAAGTCATCGGAATGTAAAGCATGAAACCTTTTCTGCCGGTAACTTGAAGGAACACCGCAAGAGCCGTCAAAACCAGAGCTGAAAGAAGCTGATTCGCCGCGCCGAACAGAGGCCAGATGCTCGCGTAACCTGCAAGGCAAAGAGCATATGCAAGCGCAAGAGTGATAACAGTCGAAACATAGTTGTTTGTGATGAGTTTAACAAAAAATCCCTGCTGTTCGCCTTCAGACGGTGCGAAAAATTCCTGCCATGACATTCTGCCGATACGCGTTACTGCATCTATTGTCGTCATTGCAAGAGCAGACACGCACATCATAATAATGCATGTTGCAACGTGTGCAGGAAGTCCGAACATTGTGAAAAATCCTCCCACAGCATTGCCGAAAATCTGGAACGGTGTACCCGTCGGAAGTCCGCCGCTCGAAGCCGCCGAACATGCGATTACCAATGAAACAACACCGAGCAAAGTTTCAACTAACATTGCTCCGTAACCGACAGTGAGCATATCTTTTTCATTTGAAATTGATTTTGAAGACGTTCCTGACGATACAAGGCTGTGAAATCCTGAGACTGCACCGCAAGCAATAGTGATGAACAAAATCGGGAACAAAGGCTGATTCTTTACCGTCCAGCCAACGAACATCGGCATTTTGATTTCAGGATTTGCGATTATAATTCCGACTGCACCGCCAAGTATCATGCCGAGTAATAAAAATACGCTGAGATAGTCGCGGGGCTGTTTTAAAAGCCACATCGGAAGTACCGAAGCCACAAAACAGTATGTAAAGACAACGTAACGCCATTCTTCAGCATTAAAATACAAAGGATTCTGAATCCCTGCCCACAAAATCAAAACGACAAGAACCGCTCCGACAAAAAATTTTGTGAGTTCACCAGCCTTGCTGTTACGCATAAAAAGTCCGAAAGCCATAGCCGCGAAAATATAAATCATTGAGATTGAAGCAGCCGCAGCACCGGGAACATTCTGTCCGCCGTCTTTTGTGAAGCCGTTGAACGTTCCTGCGAGAATATCAGCGAATGCCGCAATGACAAGGAGAGTGAACAGCCAGCAGAATAACAAAAATAATTTTCTTCCGGCTTTGCCGATATATTTTTCGATGATAAGCCCCATTGACTTTCCGTCATTTTTGACTGAAGCATAAAGAGCCGTAAAATCTTGTACAGCTCCGAAGAAAACGCCGCCTATCAAAAGCCACAGGAACGCAGGAAGCCAACCGAACATCGCCGCTATTATCGGACCTGTTACGGGACCTGCACCCGTGATAGAATTAAATTGATGCGAAAAAACCGTGAAACGTGAAGCCGGAACGTAATCCTGACCGTCTTCAAGTCTTACAGCAGGAGTTTTTGCCTCAGGATCGATTCCCCAAGTTTTGACAAGCCAGCGTCCGTAAAGAACATACGCGCATATGAGTGTAACGATGGCAATGCCTACGAGTGTTAATCCGTTCATAAAAAAAATCCTTTCTTTTCAGATTTATATTTATACAAAAAAATTTTTCTGAAAAATTTTGAAAATTATAACACCGTTCACAAACCGCATTCCCTTATATTTTGTTACAATTCGCAGGAAGATCTCTTTTTTAAACGGAAGATGAATTGCATTTCGTGTATAATAACGCACAAGTAGCGAAAAATGACTTAAAAGGCATGGTCAGATTTACAGAATTTTTCGATTAAAGACAGATTTTTTCGCACCTCAACGAAAATGAATTGTAAACCTACCCGGGTTTACAATCGAATTTTTTCAAAATTTTTTCGATTATATAGGGGAAAAAAATTTTTTTGCCACAACAAAAATATAAAAAAAATTTAGCATTCATAAAATTTCACGAAGAAAAATTTTTCGATAACGTTACGATTTTTTCTTTCGATTCATCTCCAGAATGTGTTCACATTAAAAGAGCATTAAGTGTTTTATTTTTCTCTCCGTGTGTGTGTTATTATACATGAAACGCAATTTTTCTCCCCTTAAAGAAGCTGAAGTCTTCTTGCGAGTTTTTATAAAAAAAATTTTTCATGTTAAAGGCGGCGTTAAAATAATGAACGAACTCATCAGGATTAATGCAGGAGACTCCGTTGCTGTCGCTCTGCGAGCATTGAAAACCGGCGAAAAAATTTCGGTTTCAGGAACGGACTTTAAACTTGAAATTCTAGAAGATATTCCAATGGGACACAAAGTCGCTCTCAAAAATATCAGTGCCGGCGAGCCAATCATAAAATACGGATTCCCCATCGGCAGCGCAACGTCTGAAATTTTAAAAGGCTATCACGTCCACACAAATAACGTTAAAACTCTTTTAAGCGGCGCACATGAATATGAATATCACCCGACAAACCCGAAACTTGAAAAAATTTCTCCGGAAAAATTCAACGGATATGTCCGTTCTGACGGTCGAGTCGGAATCAGAAACGAATTATGGATAATCCCGACTGTCGGCTGTGTAAATGATATTGCGCTGGCTATTGAAAAAGAGGCTGAAAAATTTGTTGGCGGCAGTATCGAAAATGTTCGCGCATTCACTCACCCTTACGGATGCTCACAGATGGCTGATGATCAGGAGAACACTAGAAAAATCCTTGCCAATCTTGCAACCCACCCGAACGCAGGCGGAGTTTTAATGCTCGGACTTGGCTGTGAGAACAGCGGCATTGCCACCATAAAACCTTATATGGGAAATTTTGATGCTGAACGTGTGAGATTTTTAATCTCTCAAGATGTCAGCAACGAAATTGAAGCGGCAATGAAAATCATCGGCGAGTTGGTTGAAAAAATGAATAAAGATGTTCGTGTGCCGTGCGAAACTTCAAAATTAACCGTCGGACTTAAATGCGGGGGCAGCGATGGTCTTTCAGGGATAACGGCAAATCCTACAATCGGATATTTTTCGGATATGCTTGTTGCTCAGGGCGGCTCGACAATTTTAACTGAAGTGCCGGAAATGTTCGGAGCTGAAACGATTTTAATGAACCGCGGCAAAGACGGAGAAATTTACCAAAAGACCGTGAAGCTGATAAATGACTTCAAAAATTATTATGCATCATGCGGTCAGCCTGTTTACGAAAATCCTTCGCCGGGTAATAAAGCCGGAGGGATCACAACGCTCGAAGACAAAGCTCTCGGATGTACACAAAAGAGCGGCTCTGCCCCCGTCAGCGATGTTCTGCCTTATGCAGGCAAGGTTGTAACTCAGGGTTTAAATTTGCTTTCAGCACCCGGCAATGATCTTGTAGCTTCGACTGCTCTGGCTGCAGCAGGAGCGCAAATAGTTTTGTTCTCGACCGGACGCGGAACACCTTTCGGCTGTCCTGTTCCAACGGTGAAGATTTCGAGCAACTCGGATCTGGCTTTAAGAAAGAGCAACTGGATAGACTTTAATGCCGGAACGTTGGTTGAAGCTGGAACATTGCCGGAGAAGGCGCGTGAACTTTTTGATTTTGTTTTGAGTGTTGCTAACGGCAAAAAGACCCGCAACGAGATTAATAATTTTCAGGGAATGGCGATTTTCAAAACCGGAGCAACATTGTAAATTACCAATTTAGTTGTCAATGTCATTAAGTTACGAATTTGAAGTTATATACTTTGCGCGTTTTAAGTGCTTTGACTATAACAATTATAAAATAACCTCTGAATTTTTTCAGAGGATTTTTTTTGTTTTTTCTTAACTTAATGACATTGCTTTAGTTATGGGGATGCTCAGTTTATGTAGTTTTTCAAAAAATTTATTTCGTCATCGTGATTTTTAATTTCACCGTCGATAATTGCAAGTTTAATCGCGTTGAGAGCATCGCCAATCTCTTTGCCTTTTAATCCAAGTGCCTGCAAATCTTTTCCAGTGTACTCGCCTTTGGCTTTTGTCCAAAATTCCATATGTTCAACTATCAAACGTCTTGATTCAGGTGTGCGCAGACATGTAAGCCAGTAAAGGAGCGGAACTGTGCCGTAATCTTTGAAAAATAAATATGCCTCTGAATTTTTTGCGTTTTTTCGTCCCGAACAGAATTTTTCAACGTTAGGCCACTGCTGAAAACATTTTGTAAGCTGCTCTCTTTCATTGGGATTTAAATTCATTCTGTCCATTGCTGAAAATTTCACGTCATATTTTGCTTCGGAAAATACAACAGCCATGCTGATGAGCCATTCCATACCCTTGAAATCAATTTCATGTTTTTTAGCTTGCATTATAAAATGTTCCATAACGTGAAGCCGTTGGTCAGCAGCTCTTGTTACTTTCATGCCAGGGAAGAGAGCTTCCCAGATGCCAAGTTCGCACATTCGCATTACAATTTTTCTGAAACACGTTTCTTTTGACATCAATTCAAGTTCTGCACGAACTCTTGTTGTTGAAAGACATTCCAGCAAGCCGCCACGTACAGCACTTTTTAACAGACGCATTGTATTATCTTCAAAACTCATGTTCAGTCTTTGCTCAAGCCTGATGCCGCGCAATACTCTGGAAGGATCTTCAACAAAACTGAGATTGTGTAAAATTTTAAGTAATTTGTCTTTTAAATCCGCACGTCCTCCAAAGTTGTCAGTCAAGGTGCCCCAGTCGTTTTCGCTGAGAGAAATAGACATTGCATTCACCGTAAAATCTCTGCGGCTTAAATCCTGTTTTAATGAACTGTTTTGTACGATTGGTGTAGCCGCGGCATATTCGTAAAATTCGCGTCTTGCTGTTGCAACGTCAACTTTTTCACCGTCAGGAAATGTTATTGTACCGGTTTTGTATCTTCCGTGAAGAGTTGCCTTGCAGCCCGGTTCATTCCATGACATCACCAGCTTTTCGGCATCGCCTTCAACTGAAATATCAATGTCCATGTTGTGTACACCCATTAAAATATCACGGACTGTACCGCCAACAAGGTACGCTTTCATTCCAAGCTCCTGAGCCTTTGTGCCGACACGTCTCAGCAAAGAAAGAGTTTTCAAGCTGAAAGAATTTTCCATGAGGTGTGTAACATTTTCAATCCACAAAAATCCTGTTGAATCCCGTGAATTTTCCTCACCAGAAAACAGTCCTGAACGGTATAGAGCCTTTAATAATGTAGCGCGCGACAACGTACCAATTAATTTCCCATTTTCATCTAACACCGGCATTTTTTCAAATCCGTATGTTGCCATCATTCTGTGTGCCTCATCAATCGAAGCTTCTGCGGAAAGACTGATTATGCCCTGCGTCATAAAATCGGAAATTTTTGCTCTGTCAAGTCCGTGAAGATGCGCTTTATCCAAATCTTTGCGCGTCATCATACCAACAACTTCACCGTTGGAATTTGCGACTGGCAGAGATTTAACACCGAAACGCAGCATAGTTCTGTATCCTTCATCAACACGCGCATCGGGGCTTACGGCTATAACGGGTGAGTTCATTATATCAGCAACGCATACCATTGGAGTAATCGCTCCGGCTAAACGTTTTTCAATTTCATCTAACAGCTCTTTTATATCACGGTCAGTCAATGTTGCGCTTCCGGCTTGATAATGACCGCTTCCGCCGTATGGAGCCAAAAATTCTTTGACATTCAATATACCTTCAACGCTTCTCGCGATGATGTTTATCTTTTTGCCGCCATTGTTCACGACTGCGATTGTAACGTGAGCATCGCAATATTCCTTTAATTTATTTACAAAAAGCGATAAACCCTGCACATATTTGTCTGTCTGCGCCCATGTTAAATTTATTTTAGCTCCGTTAATGTAGAGTTCACGCGTGTTTTCAGCGAGAGTATCAAGCAGTTTTCTGTCATCTGAAGATATGTCAGTCTCAACCTGCGACAAAATGCCTGACAAATCCGCACCGAGTTCCCTTAAATAGCTGATTGCGGCAATATCGCGCTCCGTTGTGGTTTCGTAGGTCAGCGCGCCTGTATCATCATAGATACCAAGTGCAAAAAGCGTGGCTTCTTCTGGTGTGATTTCCTTGCGTTCATTCAGTAAATGTTCAAGAACCATCGTTGTTGCCGCGCCTATGGGTTCATATACAAATTCTTCTGCAGGAATGTCATCAGGTGTTGCAGGGTGATGGTCATAAACATGTACGGCAACGTCCTGACGACCTGCAAGAGCTGCAAAAGGTCCGATTCTCTGACGTGAACGTGTATCTACAACAATCATCAAAGTTACTTCATCAAGATTTATTTTTTTTGGTGTTAAAATTTTAGATGCCCAGTGATGACCGTGCCGGGACATGAAATCACGAACTTTTCTGCTCATCGCTCCAGGAGGACATATTACAGCTTCGGGATAAACTTTTTGAATTGCTACCATACTTGCGAGCGAATCAAAATCAGTGTTCAAATGGCTTGTTATCAGATACATTACTTCATTTCTCCTGTTTCATTCCAAGATTGTAATCAACAAACTGTCTTGCAGCACGCCCTGACTTTCCGCCGTGTCTTAACTCCCATTTATCAGCGGCTTTTAATAATTCATCACGGTTAAAAATCAAACCTGATTTTTCAGCGAGTTTTAATACAATTTCGTGATATTCATCTCTTGTTGGTGCTGAATAGTTTATTGCAATGCCAAAACGTGATGCTAGCGATAATTTTTCTTCAACCGTGTCAGACCTGTGAATATCGCCGTTATGTTCCATATCATCTCTGTCGCTCCATACTTCACGGATTAAATGCCGTCTGTTTGACGTTGCATAAATCAAAACGTTGTCAGGTCTTGTTTCGATGCCGCCTTCGATTACAGCTTTAAGATATTTGTATTCGCTTTCATCATTTTCAAATGAAAGGTCGTCAATGAAGATGATAAATTTGTAATTGCGCTTCCTCAATGTTCCCGTAAGCTTTAAAATTTCTTTGAACTGGTGTTTGTAAATTTCAACAACTCTCAGCCCTCTTGAAAAATATTCATTCAATAACGCTTTGATACTGGTAGATTTTCCCGTTCCTCCATCGCCGTACAACAAAACATTGTTTGCAGGCAGTCCATTCAAAAATGCCTCGGTGTTTTTTTTCAATTCATCTTTTTGAATGCCGTAGCCGACTATATCTTTTAATTTTATATCGCCGACATTTTTGTTGGCAACAGGTATTATTGTATTTGTGCCGAGCCTGAAAGCTTTGTTAAGCGCAAACATTCCGATTCCGAAATTTTTGTAAAAATCACTGACATATTCAAAAAATTCTTCAGGCGTTCCGGCGTTTGCCAGCTTTGCAGCATAATCGCAAATCAAAGATTTTCCATCACAGCTGCCTTTGAAGTCTGATACATATGCAATACTATCATGTAATTGTCTGTAAAGCTGCATAAATATTTCAAAATCATGGAGCACAAGTTCTTTCAGAGAGCCTGTCGGGCTGCTGCGTCTTTCAGATGCAAGAGAAAATACATTTTCATTACTCAAAATAAAATGAGTAAGATAGTTGTGCCAAAGATTTCCGCAAGCATAATTATTTTCATGCGCTGTTTCAATGATTTTATGAATTATCCTGAAAGCTTCATCGCTGTTGTTTTTAACAATGGCATTTGACATCAGAACCGGCAGAGAATCCGCGGACGCGTTATAAACAAATAAAACTGAAGGCATAACTATTTTATCCTTTCTGTATGAATTGTGCCAAGCCAGTAATAGCCCCAAGCTTTCGCCTGTTGAGCCAATACAGGCATATCCTGCTCGTACCATTTAAAGTTACTTTGTCTCAATAATTGCCGTATCTTAATATTTTCTCTGAGCAAAATGTCTTTCGGACGAAGCCCTTCTTTCACATTCAGCTGATGCCATCCGCTGCCTGTCCAGACGTAAACAACTTTCGGATTTTTACCTTTCCACGCCACTGGTACAGCCGGATTTTCAAGAACTCCGATTCTGTCAACAGTGCCTTTCCAGTTGCCTATCGCCATAAATTCATATTTAAATGTCCAATCTGGAATGTATGTCGATTGTGTTTTGCCCTGCGCCATTTGTGAACGAGTGAAAGTTCTCTGCTGGACTGCAAGCATGTCTTCAGTAGGAAGTTTTCTCAGCTCTGAAATCTGAGCTTCACTTACCCATTTTGTAATACCGGCAGTTGATGGAACTATTGAGCCTACAACATAATTTGTAGCGACAAGGTTAGGTCCTTCAGATGTGCCGTAAACCCACATTCCGTCGGAATTTTCTTTCACGGGATAGCCGTCAAGCGTAATATACCAGTCTTTGGGCATATTGTAAGGTTTGTAAACATAGAAAGTCATTCCCGCATAAGGAGACTCCGGCACTAACAAAGGTTCCGTTATGTAACGTTTGGCTTCAGAGCATGAACATAATGCAAAAAAGAAAATTAAAGCCCAAAATTTTTTCATCATTTAGTACTCCGTGCTTATTAATATTTTATCAAGCCACTGATAACCCCACATAGCCGCATATTGAGACAGAATATATGAATCGTTATCTGTCCAGACGGGGGCGTTCAGTTTATTTGTATGCACTGTCAGACTGTAAATTTCATTTCTTATCGTGCTTAACGCGTTTACGTGCCGATTTCTGGCGTTTAACTGCCGCCATTCTCTTCCTGTCCACGCGTAAATAACCTCGGGATATTTACCTTTCCATGCCACAGGAATTGCAGGTTTTTCAAGCACTCCTATGCGGTCGATACTGCTTTTCCATTTACCGACAGCAATAAAATTTGAATTTTGTGTCCATTCCGGAGCATTTTGTACGTAGTATCTTAAAGTCGTAACAGGTGCGGCGGGTGGCGTATAAACGTTTTTCTGAACATATACCGGCGTTTTTGTTCTTTTCGTTATTGGTGTAACATCAATTCTCATAACCTCGGGTGAATTTAGTTCAAGTGATATTACGTTATCGGGCGTTAATCTTGTTCCCGCAGGTTTTATTGTAATTGGCACAGGCGTTTTTTGTGTGCCTGGAATATATGCAACAGATGAAATTTTTGCATCATAAGGAGTTAATTTTACAACAGATGGAATGACTGAACCTACAACATAACCGGTCTTTTTGATTCCTGATTTTTCATTTGAAGCGTAATTCCAAATCCCTTGCGAATCTTTGAATACAAGATAGCCGTCATAAGTCGCAAAAAATTCGTCAGGAACATTTACAGGCTTATAAACATAAAAATTCATGGAATGGTACGCAGGCTGTGTTACAAGCATTGAATCCCCGCAAAAGGCAGGGACTGTGAAAAACATTAAAAACGCGGCGCATACAAAAATTTTTTTATACAAAATTCTCACCTCTTTGTATCAATATCGGCTGTCCTGTCCAACAGGAGGAATTGAATTTTCCGGCTCTGAAACTGTTCCGGGATCAGGCATAAACTGACCGACAGGCGGCAAATATTCTGACTGTTTTCTTTCAGGTTGTACAGGTTCTTCCTCAATTTGTTTTTGTTTCACAGGTTCGGGAGCTTTCGGCTGCTGAACAGGCTTTCTGACCTGCTCTTTTACTGGTGCAGGCTCTTGAACCGCAGTTTGGGGTGCTGCCGTTTGAGTTTGTGTTTTTGTTTTCGGCTGTTCTGTTGGCTTAGGCTGAGTTGGTTTCACATTCTGCACGCTTTTTGTTTTAGACTTTGAAGATGTTACAGTTTTTGTATTTTGGGTTCGTTTCTCAGAGTCTTTAACAATTTTCCTAGGCGCAGTCTTAGTCTGCGTCTTTTTTTTCGCAGGTACGGCAATCTTTATTTCTTTAGTCTCAACCTCAACAGGCGCAGGAGCTTTTGCAATTATCTGACCGGGTTCAGGCGGATTATACAGCGGAACATCAGCACGAACATTGGGATTTTCAGCATTAACATAACTGTTTGAATACCCCGGAATTTTGTAAGAATACAAATTTTCAGCGACTTCCGTTTTTTGTATCTGCTGAGGATTATACACGCTCGTTTCGTAATTCACTGAAATTTCTTCGGGGGAAGGCGGTACATACACAGCAGGACTCCATGCATCTCCGTCTGTCGGATTTGCACCCGGCTCTGGAGGCACGTAAACAGGAACTTTTGGTATTTCAGGATCGTTAGGTGCTGACGGAAAATTTCCGCGTCCAGCAATGATCATTCCATCATTGGCTGTGGCAACCGGATAAACACGCGCCGGACGTTTCGGATCCCACAACGGAGTTTTTTCGCTGTCATTTGGATAATATACAACACGCGATAAAGGTTCAAACGCCGGATCAATCGTTACAGCTTTTGAATAAAAATACTGTGCCTGATGAAATCCGCCCGTCTTTTCGTGATAAACTCCGTACCAATACCATGCATTGGGATCATTTCGATTTTCCTGTATTGCCTTGAGCAGCCATGGTTTTGCATCGTTATATCTTTCGGCTTTCATCAAAGCTATCCCGCGTTCAAGAGAACTCGGCTTAGGTGCTGAAGTTTTCTTTGTCGCGTTTTTCTTTGCAGGAGCTTTCTTCGTTGTTTTTTTCTTCTTAGAAGATGCAGTCTTTTTCGCCGGAGTTTTTTGCGGCGTTTCTTTAGCAGGTACAACAATCTCTATCCGCTCAGGATAAGGCATGTAAGGCGTGCTGTCATCGACAACAACCTCAGCGGCTTCGAGCAAATCTGCAAATATTATTATACATAACAAAATTGCAAATATCTTTTTCATTTTTTCACTTCCTAACAGTTTTTATCTCCCTGTCATTCTGGTTTTCTTTACCACAATATCTTTCAGTGTTACAGGCTCTTTTTTGTTATCCTGTACAACTCTCACGATTGCGTTATCATCATAAACTTTTATGACTTTGACTTTGCCTATAACCTTCGGCAGTACAACAACAGGATTTTCAGGATCGACTGTAACGTAGGTATCAGCTCTCATAACATCGAGAACATCTCCGACGTGAACAGCGTCAAGAGTTCCGTTTGCGACACCGCCCAGCGAGATTATATAATCCCGTCTCTTTCGCGTTGAAGTTGCCGTAGGTGCTAAAATTCTTCCGATAGTTGAATACGAAGTCGAAAAATTATCTTTGCCCATGAGCTGCGCGTTGGGTTCGTTGCTTCTGATTGCATTGCGAACCTGCGACATCGACTCTTTGTATGCCTGTTCAATAGCTTTCTTTATCGACTGCCAGTGCGACGTATTTTTAAACTGATCCCAAGTCGGACGGCTCATTTTCTGACCTTTGTAACTTGAATTTGTCAAACCGAAAAGGTCAAGCCCGTATTCAAACGGAATCCCCAAGCCGCTGACTGCTGAATCAAACCAATAAATATCTTCATCGGAATCCAAAACAAATTTCCGATCTGTGCCTTTGACATTCCTCACTGTGAGTTCGTCAACCTTTGCACGGTCATAAACTCTAAGCCTTATCAATGCCCTGCCCGTCTGTGCCGTTCCGACAACATGCCGCTCTTTCATTACAGCCTGATACAGCTCAAGCTGCACAGCCATGTCATCACCGCGCCTTGAACCTGAAAGCCATCTGTTCATAGCGGCTTCATCAAGAGTTCTGGCTTCGATTAAAGGCGAAAGCTTGAAGAGCTGTTCAAGATATTCCGACATTTTTTCTTCGAGGACGTTGAAAGGATAATATTTGCTCTCCCAGACTTCAAGACCCGTTGAGTTTATAGTCGGGAAAATCACAACAGAAAGCCTTCGCTGACCTTCAGCACATGCCTGAAAAGACAATGCGGAAAATATTAAAACTAAAACGGCACATAAAAAACTTTTTTTCATTTTACTTCAAGCCCGCAAAACCTTTTACATAAGGTTTAAGATTTTCGTACCATGTCTCGAATTGTTTTGCCCAGAGAAGTCTCGTAAGCGTGAAGAAATCGTCTTCATTTTCGCTCATCGTGTTCAGTTTCAGTGCCTCTTTGTAAATTTCAGTCGGAAGAGTTATCAGCATATCTCCGCGATGCCGTGCAGTCTGCATTCGAGGATTACAGCCGAAAGCCGTCATTCCTTCGTCAGGATTTTCAAAAAAGGTTACCCTGTAAGGTACATCGCCGAGAGTTCCAGAGTTGAAATCTATGCGCCTCTGTTTTTCGTAGCCGGCTTCCTGCAAAAATTTTCCGCTGTCATCAACGTAATCAATTTTAATTTTGCCGAGAATGTAAAAATGTCTTATGAAAGACGTGAGTTTAAAGCCGAGTCTTACAAGTCCGGAATCGCTGAGACGGAGTTTTTTATCCGGAGTTTTCACGACTGTAACATTCGGATTTATATTTTTCGGTTTCTCGCCAGCCGTCCATAATGTGTCAGCCATTTTCGTTCCGTCATTGCCGCAGTATGAAAATCCAAGCAGCATCGCCGCAGACGTAACACGGACAGGGTTATGCCAGCGTTCCGGGTTGAGCCGTTTCAAGTCCTGCATTATGCCTGTTTTAATTAAATTGTCAGTGCCGCGCTCTGCAACGCTCGAAATTTTCAGTCTGTCGGGCGTGAACAAAGCCGCTTCAGATTCACTTAAAGGAAAAAACGGGCGGAACTCTCCGAAATTTTTATCTCCGCCGGAACAGTCTGCAATCCATAACGAACCGCGTTTTTCTTCCGAAAGCATTGCAAGGTCGCTCTTGCTGCCGGCAGGTTCAGGACGCGTTAAAGCTCTTTCAAGGTCGATAACGACTTTGAAAAATTTTACTTTGAAATTTGTTTTTGTTGCGTATTCAGTCAGGATTTTCTGAATAGCCGACTCGAAGTCCTGCACGGTGTAACTGAAAGATTCGCCGGGCTTTTTACCGTTGATTGAGAGAGTTCTGTCGCGTTTTTCGACCCACGATATATGAATAAGTTTTCTGGAATTTTTATTTTTATTGAAAATCGACAGACGCGGAGTTTTTCCCCTCGTCCACATTTGAAGAGCCAAGTTTGCGTCTATATCACGAGTGCTGACGATTTTTCCCTGTTCGTCCATGTTAAAAATCAAAACTCCTTTGCTGAAATATAGTGAATTATATCGCAGTCGGCAATTAACAGGAAAATTTTTTTCAGAATGCTATATAATATCAGAAAAATTTTTCAATAATTAAATATATTTTCATTTTCAAGGGAAGGTGTTTTTCAAATGGGGGCACGTAAACCCGAAGACACAAGAAGCTTCGCATTATGTGCGCACGGAGGAGCAGGCAAAACTTCTTTCGCCGAAGCAATGCTCTTCGACAACGGCAATATAACCCGAATGGGTTCAGTAGAAAACGGCAACACTGTCAGCGATTTCCAGTCAGAAGAACAAAAACGGAACATTTCAATCAGCACTTCATTAATGACGTTTGAACGCAAGGGAAAAAATTTCTACGTTCTTGACGCTCCCGGCTATGCGGATTTTACAGGCGAAATGAGCGCGGCTATCAGAGTTGCGGACACAGCCGTTATTTTAGTCAGTGCTGTCGGCGGCATTGAAGTCCAGACGAGCAAAGCATGGGAATATGCAAGCCATCACAACGCGCCCGTTGCATTTGTAATTTCAAAAATGGACAGAGAAAACGCCGATTTTGAAAAAGTTCTCGCGGACATTAAATCGCAGTTTTCACAGAATGCCTTGCCTGTGTTCCTGCCGATTGGCTCAGCGGATAAATTTTCGGGTGTTATTGATGTTCTCAAGAGCGATGAGGCAGCTGATGCAAAAGAAGCCTTAATCGAAGCCGCCGTTGAAATGGACGATGCCCTGATGGAAAAATATCTTGAAGGCGAAACCATTTCTGAAGCGGACATCGAAAGAACTTTGAAAAAGGCAATCGCATCAAAAAGAATTATGCCGGTGTTCGCAGTTTCATCGAGCATGAATATCGGCGTGAAAGAGTTTATGGATTTTGTTGCGGATTATTTCCCTTCACCCGTTGACATAGGAGCTATCGAAGCTCTTGACGGAGAAAAAAAGGTTATGGCTGAACCGAAACCTGACGCGCCTTTCTCAGCATTATGCTTCAAAGTCATGGCGGACGCATTCGTCGGCAAACTTTCATTCATTCGAGTTTACTCAGGAACGCTCTCAAGCGAAGGCACGAACATTTACAACGTCAACAAAGGCGAAGAGGAACGTATCAGCTCCTTCAAGTTAATGACGGGCAAAGACGGCAAAGACGTTAAAGAAGTCATCGCTGGCGACATCGTTGCGATACCGAAACTTCAGAGCGCGAAAGTCGGTCATACGCTCGCGACAAAAGGCGGATTTTCTGCAAAATTCCCGCACATTGAGTTCCCGAAACCTGTTTACAGCGTTGCCGTTATCGCCAAGACACGCGCTGACGAAGACAAACTCGGAAACGCAATCGCAAGAATACTTGAGGAAGACCGTTCATTGACATTTGAAAAGAACGCCGAAACACGCGACAACGTTTTGTCAGGCATGGGCGATATGCACATTGACATCGTGTTATCAAAAATGAAAGAACGCTACGGCGTTGACCTTGACACAAAAACCCCGCAGGTGCCTTACCGCGAAACGATTCGCAAAATGTCCGAAGCTCAGGGCAAACATAAAAAACAATCCGGCGGACACGGACAGTACGGCGATGTTTACATTCGTTACAGACCTCTTGAACGCGGCGCGGGATTTGAATTTATCGACAGTGTTGTCGGCGGTGCAGTGCCGCGCAATTTTATTCCGGCAGTCGAAAAGGGTCTTCGTGAATACATGGTTGCAGGACCTCTCGCAGGATTCCCTGTCGTTGACTTCAGCGCGGAGCTTTACTACGGCTCGTATCACGATGTTGACAGCTCTGAAATGTCATTCAAACTTGCAACGCGTCTTTCATTCAAGAAAGGCATAATGGATGCGAATCCCGTTTTGCTTGAGCCTGTCATGGACGTTGAAGTTACAGTACCTGAAAGATTCATGGGCGATGTTATGGGTGATTTCAACTCCAGACGCGGTCGTATCATGGGAATGGAAGGACACGGAAAACTTCAGGTTGTGAAAGCGCAGTGTCCTCTTGCGGAGATGTTCAGATACGCGATAATTTTGCGTTCAATGACATCAGGCGAAGGATCTTTCTCGATGGAATATTCGCATTACGAAGAAGTTCCGGCGGATATTGCAAAGAAAGTCATCGCCGCCCACAAAAAAGAAGACGAGGACGAAGAATAAATATATTTTTAAAAAAAACGCAGGAAGAGGGAAATGTTTCCGGCTTCCTGTATTTTTTTCGGTTTATTGCTCATTTAACTCAGCTTTGCCAGCCATTCTGTCCATCAGAACAGGCGATAAAATTCCAAGCACGCATAAAATTATTAAAACCCAGCACACCGGAGTTGAAAATAAAATTTTCGGATCGCCGCCGGACAATAATAAAGAACGCCGCAAACCTTTTTCACCAATAGGACCGAGTATCAAAGCCAAAACTATCGCTGCGTTGTTCAGTCCGAATTTTCTAGCAAGCCAGCCTATAACGCCAAAGATTAACATGATTACAACGTCAACAAAATTCTGATGTATTGCAAACGAACCTACAACACACAAAATCGTTACTGACGGAATTAAAACCGCGTCCGACAGTCTTGCGATATGTGCAAAGCCCCGACAGCCAAGCAATCCTATGCCAAGCATAAAAAACTGTATTAACACAAAACCTGCAAAAAATGTATATGTCATTTTCGCTGTTTCACCAACAAAAAGATTAGGTCCGGGAGTTAAGCCCTGAATTATCAAGCCGCCCATTAACACC
>CAJODX010000003.1 GCA_905233295.1 uncultured Synergistales bacterium
TGCATTGCGTCTTGAACTTCCGAAACCTCCGAAGCCGCCGCCGAAAGCCTGTGAGAATATGTCCCCGAATAAATCGCCTAAATCCATTCCGCCCATGCCTCCGAAGGGATTGGAATTTGGATCTGCCGTTCCGAACTGGTCATAGCGTGCTCGTTTGTCAGAGTCGCTGAGAACTGAATAAGCGGCGTTAATCTTCTTGAATTTTTCTTCTATATCTTTATCGCCCGGGTGAGAGTCGGGGTGATACTTTTTGACGAGCTGACGGTAAGCCTTTTTGATGTCATCCTGCGAAGCATCACGACTGACACCTAAAATTTCGTATAAATCTTCCAAACTGAAAAAAACACTCCTTTATAATAAGCAAGAATTAGGAAGCAGGAAGTGAAAAACAAAAAATCTTTTAGTTCCTACTTCCTAACTCCTAATTCTTATTTGATTATTATTTTGTGCGTCTGCGCGGTGCGGCGTTGCGTGTTTCAAGCCTCTTTTTAAGCTCCAGAGCCGGCTTGTAATCAGGATTAATTTCAAGAGCCCTGTTCGCCCATGTCAGAGCCTCCTCGCGTTTGTTGCGGATTCTCTCGGCTGAAAGCCCTGCCCAGTATGCCGCAAGATAATTGGCCTTGGGCGCGGTTTCATAAGCCTTAGTGTAATCTTCGAGAGCCTGAGTTACCCTTCCAGCGTTGTATTTCTGGTATGCTGTCCTCTGCATTGCGATAAGCTCACGCCTTGTCTGAGCCGGAATTTTGTAAGTTAAAATCAAAGCGGCTTCGGTCGAATTATTTGGCGCAAATGCAGGAAGTTCCTTGATTAAGGCTTCAAGCTCTTCGAGTTCGGCTGCCTTTGCGTTAATCTCTTTCTCGCGGTTTATGAACGCTGCTTCTTTGTTCGCAAGAGCCGTGGCATTATCAGTGAGTTTTTTGTTTTTATTTTCGAGTTCAGCTGACAATGCCGCAAGCTGTGAATCTTTTTTGACTGCGCCGGCGGTCTGTTCGTTAAGTTCTTTGACGGCTTCCGAAACATTTTTCATCTGCATTTCGGCTGAGGCTTCGCGTTTTGCGACTTCTTCCTCGCGCGTGTTTAATTCGGCAGTCTTGGCGTCAAGTTCTTTTTCACGTGCGGCGAGCTTCCCCTGAATGTTTTCGCGTTCAACCAAGGCAGCTTCGCGTTTCACGAGTTCGAGTTCGCGTTCCGAAAGTTTGTCGGCCTGTTCTTTCGCGCTGATTTTTGCATTGAGTTCGGCTTCACGGGCGGCAAGTTCTGATTCGCGTTTTGCGATGTCAGCTTCACGTGCGGCAAGTGAGGCTGAATTTTCGGCGAATTTTTTGGTCTCTTCGGCAAAGGTCATTTCGCGCCTTGCAAGCCCGGCCTCACGCGACATGATTTCTTTTTCGCGGTCATTAATCTTGCTCTCGCGTCCGAAAAGAATCATTGAAGTACCGGAAATTTCCTTGAGCTTTTCCTCAAACTGCGATGCCTGAGAAGCAAGAGCCCTTTCGTTTTTTGCAAGAGCCGACTCTCTTTCCGCAAGCGATGACGCAAGGGCTTCAAGCTGTGCGGCTTTTTCATTGAGAGAGTTCTCCTTGACCGCAAGCTCATCGACTGCACTAACCTGAGCCTGAGCCGGAGCTTCGGCCGTTACTTCGGGTTCGTCTGCATATACAGCCGGAACGAAACTTATTAGAAGCAATATCAGCAACGATGTTTTTCTGAGCATTTTACATATTCCTCCCTGAGAAAAATTTTTGCTTTTATAATTTTATCATTATTAAAAAATTCCGGGGGTATTAACGGCAGGGAATCGCAAAAAACGAGTCGCAAGTTTTATTTTTATTTTTCTCCGTGGAAGCGTGTCCTGACAAGCCAGAATTAAGGCGGGTGTATTAGTAAAAGTATTAGTAAAAATTAAATCCCCGACTCGCGCCGGGAATTTTTATTTTGAAAATTATAGCACGAAAATAAAATAAAATTCTATTTAATGCCATATGAGTCATTTTTATTGCCCAAGAGTAAACGCTGTTGCCTTGGTTCTTGGGGTGCTGTGGAGAGTCTTGCAGTCTCTTATCTCTTTCTTAAAAATGCCAACGAGAGCAGAGTAAACACGGAAGCAAAGCCAACATTACAGCCGCTGCTGGAGCTGCTGCTACCGCCGGAAGTTGTCGTGTTAGTCGCTGTGTACATTCCATATTTGCCGGTGTCCGTGAAATTCGCCGCCGCTAAAATCTGTGAAGGGACGTTGCCGCTCGTGAGCGTGTTGCCGCTTGCGTCGAGGATATTGGCTTTGATAACGTCATCGACTGCTGCGACGCCCGCATCACCAACCGACGAAGTTAATAACGAGCTGCTCTGATTAATGAGATAGATGTTGAACCTGTCGTAGGAAATCGTTCCGCTGACATCGACACTAACGATATACACTCCTGCTTCGTCAACACTGAGTGTAGCGATTGGATCGACGATTTTGAAACCGCTATCTAATTTCGCGTTGAGTGTGTCAGCGTTCGCAGGTGTTGTCGCGGTGTTGGTAACGTCATCATTTTCCAGAGTCTTAACGCTTGAAATATTTGAAAGCCCGGAGACATTTTTGACGATGTTGCTTTTGACTGAGTCGGCAAGTTTGCTAACGTCAACTATTTTTACTTTTGCTGTTGGTGCTGATGCTGCCTTGGCGACATAGACGCTGTAAATTTTTCCTTCTTCGAGAGACGCGCCGACCGTTACGCCCTTAGAAATATCTGAAAGAGTTTTGAAGTCTGTTCCGTAAACATTGGCTTCGATTATGCTGTCTGCGGTTGTTTCGACTTCACCAACGCCCGCCGCCGAGACTGCCGCTGGATCTGCAAAATAAACTCTCACATCGCCGGATTTTTCGATTGTTGCTGGAACTGCGATGGTGTAAGGGAAAACGACAGTTCCGCTTGCGTCAACGCTGAGAGTTATGACGTTTTGAAAATCTGTAGCTGTTCCTCCAAGACTGCTCCGAACTTTCTCGAGAGTGTCAGCCGACTCCATGTACTCCGTGATTTTGTCGATAGTCGTTAAGCCTGTTGCTGTTGCGGAAGGTGTTATGCTCGTAATTTTAGCGGTGTTCTTGCTAATCTGGTCATCGTCGGGGTCAAGCGTAACGATTTTGGCCATATGTTCAGCGTTAATCTCGAAACTCTGCAAAAATTTTCCAGTTGAATCGAGAATCATAACGTCAGTTTCTTGATTCAGGAATAATTTTCCGTCCTCAAAGAACCAAACATTGCCTTCAATTCCGCCGACGCTTGTGTGCGTTGAGCCGTTCCATCTGTAAGGGAACATCTTGTCTTCGCTCACGAGGGTGTAATAGAAACCGCCCTCGCCGTCGCTGACGAACATGTCTATTCCGCCATTATCAAGCGTGAAAACTTCGCTGACGTTCATATCCGAGTCGAGTGTGAAGAGACCTGTTTTGTTGTTGTATTCACCGCTGAAATAAACTTTTCCGTCGATGTATTTCATGGCTTCGGCATCTACGTCGAGACTGTCAACGATTTCGCCGGACGTTTCGATTGACGCGATTAAATCCTTGCCAGTTGACGCGTCGTAAGCAGTGATGAAAATTTTATCGCCGCTGACAACTATTTTGTCGATGTCATCAACAGCTATTTCGCCCGTGCCGACATTGCTATGAACGATTGCGCATGTTTCGGGATTGAACACGAAAATTCCCCAACCGCTTGAACTTCCGTCAACAAAAACAGGGTGAGCTTTGTATTCGTTTTCGGCGGCTTTCGAGATAGTCTCAACGCCTTCACCGCTCAAATCCCTGCTCACTAACGGGGTGTCGAAGTTCGACGGAGCATAAACTGAAAATTTCCCTTTTTCCGTAACTACCAGCTTACTCTCGCCCTTGTGCTTGAATGACAACAGTCCATAGCCGTCCAAAGTCTGTTCACCCTGACCCTGCTGCGGTGTTTCGCCTTGATGAATTTTTGCGAGTGGTGTCGAGTCAAAATTTCCGGAAGCATTGGGGGCTAACTTGCAAAGCCATATAGCGTTGTCATTGCTCTCGGTAAGGTAAACAAACTCTGAGGCATTGGCGGCGGAAATGAATAAGAGAACGAATAAGACCATTAACGCGGAAAGAAAAACTACAACCTGACTTTTGGTAACGCAGTTACGAAGAGATAAGTAATTCTGCATGTAAATCAATCCTTCCTTTTACGTAATTTTACGCGTATTTTATCATACGCATGTTTATGCAGCTTAATATTTTAGCTTCAAGTCGAAAAATAAATTACGCACTTTGAGAAATGGAATTAGGGACTTTCGCCAATCGGTTCGTTACCCGTCAGCATATCCATTTGGCCGCTTCAAGCAATCATTCCCGAATAAAGGGCGTTCAAGGCTTTTTCGTAATTGCCTTCGTCAATGCCAACGATTATGTTAAGCTCGTCCGACCCTTGGTCAATCATGCGGATATTCACCCCAGCCTTTGCAAGAGCGTCGAAAACCCGTGCTGCCATTCCCTTCGCGCTTATCATGCCTTCGCCGACTACCGCAATAGCCGCAAGATTTTTTTCAATCGTGATAAAGTCAGGGTCAAGCTCGCTTTTAATTTCGCGCAAAATAATTTCGCGTTTCTGGTCAAAAAGTTCACTGTTCACAACGACCGAAATAGTATCTATTCCTGTCGGGCAATGCTCAAAAGGTATCCCGTTGCGCGCGAAAATATACAATAATTTTGCCCCGAAGCCCGTTTCTCCGTTCATCATTGATTTATCAACACGAATGCTGGAAAATCCTTTGCGTCCTGCAATGCCTGTAACAGCGCGTTTTTCGATGTTATCAGGCAATGATGCCGCTATTAACGTGCCGTTATCATCAGGCTTGTTCGTGTTGCGTATGTTGATTGGTATTCCGGCTTTTCTGACTGGAAAAACAGCGTCTTCATGCAGAACACTTGCACCCATGTAACTGAGTTCGCGGAGTTCGGTGTATGTTATATACTCAATAACTTTCGGGTCTTTTACGATTCTTGGATCTGCACTCAGCATTCCTGACACGTCAGTCCAGTTTTCATAAAGATCCGCTGAAACAGAACGCGCTATTATCGAGCCTGTTACGTCAGAGCCGCCGCGTGAAAAAGTTTTGATTTTTCCATCCGGCATTGAACCGTAAAATCCAGGAATTACGGCATTTTCGAGCGATTTTAATTTTTCTCCGGCAGTCGTGAACGTTTTATTTTCATCAAGAAATCCATTCTCATCAAAGAAAATTATTTCTGCGGCATCAACAAACGTCCAACCCAAAAATTTTGCGATTATTTTGGAATTTATGTATTCGCCGCGGCTTGCAGGATAGTCTGGAGTTGTTCCAGCTTCAAGATTTTTCCTGATAATCTCAATTTCATTTTTTATATCAAAATCCACGCCCAACTCTTTGATGATTCCGGCGTAACGTTCAGAAATTTTGGCAAGTGTGCCGGAAAAATCTTCTCCGTTTTTAGCCTGCGAATGGCACTTATAGAGAAGATCCGTGATTTTTATATCATCACTGAACCGTTTACCGGGTGCGGAGGCTACAACAAACTTTCGAGCAGGATTGGATTTTATAATCTCTGCGGCTTTTTTTATCTGAGAAGCGTCAGCAAGTGAAGTTCCGCCGAATTTTGCGGTTATTAAATTATTCAAGTTGTATCAGTCCTGTGAGTTAAAATTTTGTACGACAGCGGCATGAACCGCCGAAGCTGTTATAAAGGCATCAGGCTGCGGCAAAAATTTATCGCTGTGCAAAGGATATTCGCACCCGGCACCGATGTGGTAAAAATTTCCAGTCCGAGCCATTATGTAAAATCCGAAATCTTCGCTTATGAACAGCGGTTTTTCGATTATGTGTACACGTTCGCTGCCCAAAGTTTCACGCGCTGTATTTTCAACCAGTGAAGTTAATTTTTCGTTGTCATTAACGACACCGGGACAGCTGAAAATGAAATTGCACTCGCATTTTGCACCAAAAGATTTTGAAATCTTATTGCAAATTTCTTCAAATTTCCTGCACATTTCAGCACGTTCATCTGTTCCGTAAGTCCTGATTATGCCGCGAAATTCTGAGCGTCCAGCCAAAATATTTCCTGCTGTACCAGCGTTAAGAGTTCCAACACTTACAACTCCGCCCGGAATTTTCAAAATTTCAGGGATTATATGCGCGGAAACTTCGATGGCATCAATGCCTTTATCGCGCTGTGCCCCGTGAGCAGATTTACCAATTACAACAATTTTAAACATAGCCGAAGCAGCGTAAAAATTGCCGTATTTCACACCAACATGTCCAGCAGGCAGCATTGGATCAACGTGCGCACCGAAGACCGCATCGACATTTTCAAGCGCACCGGCTTTAATCATTCTGTCAGCGCCGCCGTCGCCTTCTTCATCGGGCTGGAACAAAAATGTAACAGAACCATGCAAATCTTTTTGATGCGCCTTTAAAATCATTGCAGCTCCTAAAACGCCTGTCATATGGACATCGTGTCCGCACGCATGCATACAGCCTGAGTTTTGAGATACAAAAGATACTCCCGTTGCCTCATTAATTGGTAAAGCGTCAATATCTGAACGGAGCGCGGAATTTTTTCCCGGTAAAGCCCCGTCAATACGCGCTATTATGCCGGTATCTAAAACACGGCGGTGCGATATACCAATTTCATCGAGATATTTTTCGATTAATTTAGCAGTGTTAAATTCGCGGTTGCCAAGTTCGGGAGTTCTGTGAAAAGTTTCACGGATTAAAGCCAGCTTTGGAGCAAGTTCCTTAGCTTCAGCATAAAAATCTGTTTTCATTATTTACAGCTTTCTCAATGAAATTTCCAGTGCCGTTTTCAGCGTTGTATTTTCATCTTTGTCTTTTATGACTCGCGCCGGACAGCCTGCGACAACTTTATTTGCCGGAACATCTTCGATTACAACAGCACCTGCCGCGACAACAGAATTTTCGCCGATATGAACACCCTCAATGACAACAGCGTTAGCTCCGATTAAAACATTATCTTCGACTATAACAGGCTTTGCACTCGCAGGTTCAATCACTCCGGCAAGAACAGCACCAGCACCAACGTGGCAATTTTTTCCGACTGTGGCACGACCGCCCAGCACAGCACCCATGTCAATCATTGTGCCGTCTCCAATCACAGCACCAATGTTGATGATTGCACCCATCATAATAACAGCGTTTTTTCCGATTGTAACATTGTCGCGGATTATTGCGCCGGGTTCAATTCTTGCCTGAATATTTTTGAGGTCAAGCAAAGGTATCGCGCTGTTACGTGATGAATTTTCGATTACAATTTCATCAATTTTTGTTTTATTCGCAGTGATGACAGGCTCAAGTTCAGTCCAGTCGCCGAAAATAATTTTGTCGCGTTCACCAAAAATTTTTGCATTTGTGCGTGAAAAATCTATCTTTTCATTTTCTTTCTCTCGAAGATAAATCTTGACAGGCGTTACCTTCTTAGCGTCCGCAATGAATTTTATAATTTCCTGAGCTTCCAAAATTTTATGCCTCCTTCAGAAAATCTTTCATTGTGTAAAGTCCGGGAGTTTTGTTCAAAAGCCATTTTGCTGCTGAAATAGCACCCTTTGCAAACAACGCGCGGTTTTTTGCATCATGTTTCAGAGTTATTGTTTCAAGCCCGTTTGAAAAAATTATCTCGTGAGTTCCGACTTCAGAGCCGTATCTCAATGAATGTATGCCGATTTCGTTTTCAGCGCGTTTGCCGTTCTCGTGCCTCCCGACATTGAAAAACAAATCTTTTCTCGCGTCTTTGATACGTTCAGCGAGCATTAAAGCCGTGCCGCTGGGAACATCAAGCTTCTGATTGTGGTGAGTTTCGATTAACTCAATGTCGCATTCACCGAAAATTTTTGTGATTCTTTCAGCCAGATCTGCAACGAGAGCAACGCCGATTGACATGTTCGGCGAAAAGAACACGGGAATTTTTTTTGCAGCATCGTGAATTTTTTGGATTTCGTCTTCTGTGTGTCCCGTTGAAGCGATTAAAACAGGAAGATTTCTCTTCACGCAGTATGACAAAAGATTTTCAACGGCTTTGTGATTGGAAAAATCCACAACACAGTCCGCCGCGCCGCTGAAGCCGTCAAGATTTTTGTAATAGCCGCGTTCATTTTCAAATGTTATGTCAACACGTGCGGCAATATTTTCTTCGCCAGCCATGTCCGCGACGATATGCCCCATTCTGCCGTTCGCGCCGTTGATGATTAATTTCATTATAACAATCCCTGCTCTTTCATTATTGCTTCGAGCTTCAGCCAGTGGTCTTTTTCCATCGGAACTAACGGAAGCCTTAAATAATTTTCGCAGAATCCCATCGCCGACATTGCAGCCTTGACCGGAATCGGATTGACTTCGCTGAACAGAGCATTAATCAAAGGAAGCATTTCGCATTGCAACGCCGCCGCACCTTTAACATCGCCGGCGAAAAATTTGTCGCAAATTTCGACAGTTTTTTTCGGCGCAGGGTTTGACAAAACAGAAATAACACCTTTGCCGCCCATCGCAAGAATCGGAACAATCTGATCATCATTGCCGGAGTAAATGTCGAGTTTATTTCCGACAAGCTGTGCAGTCTGAACGATTTTTGAAATATTTCCGTTCGCCTCTTTTATTCCTGAAATCATCGGGTGGTCAGCGAGTTTCGCGTAAGTTTCGGGTTCGATGTTCACACCTGTACGTGAAGGAACATTGTAAAGGATTAACGGCTTTGTCGAAGCGTCTGCGATTGCCGTGTACATTTTGACAAGACCGTTCTGTGTCGCTTTGTTGTAATACGGCGTTACGGCTAAAATTCCGTCTGCTCCGGCATCACATGCAAATTTCGTTAAATAAATTGCGTGCGCTGTATCGTTCGAGCCTGTTGATGCAATGACGGGACATTTTCCATTAACTCTTTTGACGGAAAACTCGATGACTTTTTCGTGTTCAGGGTCTGTGAGGGTTGAGCCTTCGCCTGTTGTACCTGCAATGACGAGAGCGTTGATGCCTTGTTCGAGCTGCCAGTCAAGTAATTTTGCCAGTGAGTCATAATCGACTCCATTTGATGTCATGGGAGTTATTAACGCTGTTGCCGCGCCTTTGAAAATATGACTTGATGCCATAAAAAATCTCTCCTTACAAAAATAAAAATTAAAAAAGCGCAAAAGAAAAAACCGCCCCGTGAATGAGCGGCTCTTTCATCTATGCAATAAAATATATATTTGTGTCCGTCATTCACTAAGGCAAAAATATATACTCACGCTTCATTTTCTGTGAAAACGCACAAGGAGACATAAAAAATTTTTCCGCTGATTTTAATTTCAATGCTGACATTTCTTACGCTCCCTTCAAAATTTCAAAATTTATTTTTATTCTACTAAAAAAACGTGAACATGATAAACTCGAAAAATAATTATGTCAAATTATATTTTAAAACGAAAAATTCAAAGCCTCTAAAATAATTTTTGACATAAAATCAATCATTTCATCAGTCATTCCGGGATATACGCCAATCCAGAACGAGTTGTTCATAACGAAATCTGTTACCGTTAAGCCGCCTGAAACTCTGTACCTGTCTGTTCCTCTTATTTGATTAAAGCAAGGATGCCTGAGAAGATTGCCGGAAAATAAAAGTCTTGTCTGCACGTTGTGAGATTCAAGATATTTTGTGATTTTGTTTCTCTCCAAGCCTGACTCAGGTTTAACAGAAATTAAAAATCCAAACCATGACGGATCGCTGTCCGCTGTAGCCTCCGGCAATATCAGTTTGTCCACGGCGGGCTTCAAAGCTTCTTTCAATCTTTTCCAGTTGTGTTTTCGCTTTTCAATAAAATCTGGAAATTTTTTCAGCTGTTCACAGCCGATTGCCGCCTGCATGTCAGTAACTTTGAGATTATATCCGAAATGGCTGTACACATATTTATGATCATAGCCCTGAGGAAGTTCGCCGAACTGTCCGTCAAAACGATGACCGCAGAAATTATCATGCCCTGACGGACATATGCAGTCGCGCCCCCAGTCGCGGAAGGAAAGAATTAAACGGTGAAGCATAGAATTATTCGTATATACTGCTCCGCCCTCTCCCATCGTCATGTGATGCGGCGGATAAAAACTGCTCGTTCCGATGTCGCCCCATGTTCCTGTATATTTCGTTTCACCGTTGATGGTGTATTTGCTGCCTAAAGAATCGCAGTTATCTTCGATCAGCCAGAGATTATTTTTTCCGCAGAAGGCTTTGACCGCTTTTATATCAAACGGATTCCCAAGAGTATGCGCAATCATAATGGCTTTTGTCTTTTCGGACAGCGCTTCTTCAAGTTTCGTAACGTCAATATTATATTGAGGAACAGTAACATCCACGAATACAGGCACAGCACCGTAATTTAATATCGGCGTAACTGTCGTTGGGAAACCGCAGGCAACAGTTATAACTTCATCGCCGGGTTTAATCTGTCTGTCTTCAAGCTCAGGAGATGTAAGAGCCATAAACGCAATCAGATTTGCTGACGAACCTGAATTTACCAGATGCGCATATTTCACTCCGAGCCACGAAGCAAATTCTTTTTCAAATTTTTCAGAAAATCTTCCCGAAGTCAGCCAAAAATCCAGCATCGCATCAGTGAGCGCACACATTTCCCTGTCATCGAAAACACGGGAAGCGTAAGAAATCCGATCCCCCGGCTTAAAAATTTTTTTCTCTTTGAAATCGTGATAATACTGAGAAACAAGATTTTTTATCTGTTCCCTTGCTTCAGCTTCATTTGACCAGTTCATTTTTTTACCTCTAAAAATTCTTTTATCTGTCTGTCCATCACGGAACGAACATCATTACCCGCAATCCAGACTTTGCTCCATTCTACGGTTTTTTCTACCGCCTTGTCCAAATTCCATCTCGGATACCAGCCGAAAGTCTTTTTTATTTTTGAACAGTCAAGTTTCAAAAAATTCGCTTCATGCGGTCCGCCGTCATGTTTATTAATCCATTTCAAACCTTCTCCCCAATGTTTTATAAACATGTCAGCAAGAACGCCTGTTTCACGGCAATCATTATCATCAGGTCCGATGTTGTAACAGCCGGCAAATTTTATATTTTCATACTGTCCGGCAGCAATCATAAGATACGCATAAACAGGCTCAAGAACATGCTGATACGGTCGTGTTGAAAACGGATTGCGGACGATAATATCTTCATGTTTCAATGCTGAACGAACACAATCAGGTATTATGCGGTCTTTTGCAAAATCTCCGCCGCCTATGACGTTGCCGGAACGTGCAGTTGAAACGGCTGTATGTCCGTCTGAGAAAAATGAATTTTTGTATGAATGAGTAACAAGCTCAGAACATGATTTTGAATTTGAATACGGATCATATCCGTCCAGCGGCTCATTTTCTCTGTAACCCCATTCCCATTCCTGATTTGCATATACCTTGTCTGTTGTAACATTCAAAAAAGATTTGACACAAGGATTCAAGCGGACACATTCAAGAATGTTTACAGTCCCCATAACATTTGTAGAATATGTTTCAACAGGATTCTGATAGCTTGTTCTCACTATCGGCTGTGCCGCCATATGAATGACGATTTCAGGCTGATATTCAGCAAATACGGCTTTAAGATGTTCAAGATCTCTGACATCGCCTTTGACATGAGAGATTTGATCTTTGATGCCGCAAAGGTCGAAGAGTCTTGTTTCATTTTTACTGCATGAAGAATATCCGGTAACGACAGCTCCGGCATTGACAAGAAAAACACTCATCCATGAACCTTTAAAGCCTGTATGACCGGTTAAGAGTATTTTTTTTCCGTTATAAAAATTCACATCAAACATTTAATTCCATACCTTCCACGGAGCTTTTCCCGAAGCCCAGAGAGCTTCAAGTCTGTCTTTTTCGCGTTTTGTGTCCATGCACTGCCAGAATCCTAAATGACGATACGCTTTGAGTTCGCCGTCTTCAGCGAGTTTTCTCATAGGTGCCTGCTCAAAAACGGTCGAATCGTTTTCAAGATAGTCAAATATTTTTGGGCTGCAGACCATAAATCCGCCGTTGATGACTGCGCTGTCATCGCCTTCTTTTTCCCGGAATGACGTTCCTGTATCATCTTCGTTAATGTCCAGAACGCCTTTTTGCTGGCTGATGCTCACGGCTGTAAGGGTAACACATTTTCCGTGCCCTCTGTGAAAATTCAGAAGAGTATTGATGTTTACATCTGAAACTCCATCGCCGTAGGTCAGACAAAATGTTTCGCCTTCAACATGTTTTCTGATTCTTTTGATTCTGCCTCCCGTCATTGTATCAAGACCTGTGTCAACAACGGTAACTTTCCATTTTTCGGTATGTTTGTCATGGACGATGATTTTATTATCCTGTTCAAAATCAAACGTTATGTCCGATGTATGAAGAAAATAATCCGCGAACCATTCTTTGATTATGTGCTGTTTGTATCCGGCACAAATTACAAATTCGTTTACTTCGTATGCGGAATATATTTTCATAATGTGCCAAAGAATAGGATAATCTCCGATTTCTATCATCGGCTTGGGTTTGAACTCTGACTCCTCAGAAATTCTTGTGCCGTACCCTCCGGCAAGTATTACAGCTTTCATCTATCATTCTCCATTAAAAAATTAAAAAAATTTTTTTTCATATTGCAATCCACGATTCAGGATAATAATTGCCGTTGATATACAAATATTCTTTCACATTTTCGCCAATAAAATCATGGGGGCATACAACTTTCTTATTTTCATGTCTGTTCGGGAATGCTCCCCAGAAAGAAAACGTTGAATTTGCAATTATATTCCCGTCGCATAACGTCATTAAATACATATCAACTCCGGCATCATCGGGAGACATAAACACGAAATCAATACCCCCTAGCTCCGGATTATTGAAGAGATTCATTTTTTTGCATTCCTCAATGTCATCTGAAAAAATTAAAAACTGGCATTCATCAGGATTAAAATAAGAAAATGCCTTTTGATAATATGACTCGTCAAGATTCAGAGAGGACGCTACAAGATAATCTGTTCTGCGAAGGTGAACGGAGATTTTTTTCTTGGGAGAAGCCGAAGATACGTTTTGAAAAATTCTGTTCCCTTTGGATTTTATTTCGTCTCTAAAACGGAACGAATTTTTAATGAAATCTTCATACTCACCCCAGTCTCGGTAAGTGCCGAAGCCGCTGTTAATATCAAAATTCCCGGTGCTGCCGAGCTGAAGCAGAGAAGAATCTGTATGAACGCCGTTTTTCAGTAATTTATATTTTCTGAAATCTTTGTAATCCATACAAATCCATTCATAAAGAAATTTGTATAAACATCTGAAAAACAGATTTTTGCTCATTCTGTTCATAAAAACGAGCCAGTCATCATTTTTTTTGTTCAGAATATCATTGCAGAATTTTAAAATTCTTTTCTTGAATTTGCCAGCTCTTTCAATGTACTCGATGTTGCCTATGTCAAATGTCTCAAGGAAACAGAAACCGCGCCGGAAATCTTTCAGCTCGTTCCATAACACAAGCTGCTGTCCGTTTTTTTTACATACATAAATGAGCGACGCAATCTTTGAGAGCTGTGCGCCCATTCTGTCTCCAAGGGCAATAGTCGAATCCGTAATCATTCTAAGGCTTCCAAGATTCTTTGAACAAAAGCATCAACAGAAAATTCGGATTGAAATTTCTGGCTTTCGATGAACTTTTCAGCGGCTGACAGATATTTTTCATATTCTGTTTCATTAATGCCGTTCAGATATGAAATCATTTCGGAATTTGAAGCAAAATTTCTCCTGTCGATAAACGCCTCTTCAGGTATATAGTCTGTTACATTGTCCGCGCCCCAATATACAGGCACACAGCCCGCAAAGAAACAGTCAAATATTTTTTCTGTTATATAGCCGTTGATGCAGGTCATGTTTTCATAGCAGACTGAATATTTGTAATGTGAAAGAGTTTCGAGTTTGTTATCGACACTGCCACAGTAGCACGGAGTATCTTTGCGCCAGCCGTAGCCGTATAAATCAAATTGAATTTTGTTTTTTCCGCAGTATTCAATAACGTCTTTTCTTTTTGAATACAACTCGTTTTTTGCGCTTGATTTTTTGTTACTGCATACCATAGTCAGGAATTTTTTCGCATCGTAAGGAACATTGTATTTCACATCAGGAACGGGCTGAGCATAACACAATCTGAAATATTTTTTTTCATCAACGAGATCATCGTTCCACGTTAAAATTTTATGGAAAAATTTGTGATGTTTTTGATTGTATGTACTCGGGGAAATGATCGGCGGCTCCATCATTATGAGGATTCTTTTTTCCAAAGGAAGATTTTTTATGGCTTCCCTTAGGTAGTCATGTCTCCATTTGCCTTTTAATATATATCTGAGCCATGCCGGAAAATCATCGCAGGTAGCAGAATATCCGTAATAGAGATCCTGAAATATAATGAAATCTACATCGGCAAAATTTTCATAAAAATCCACCGTGTGTATTTGATGTCCGAGTTTTTCAAGTTCTTTTTTCAATTTGACGAAAGGGGACAGCAAATTTTGCCCCAAAGAACAAGGTTTTTCATCAAAAAGACGATCATTGCCGAAAAAATCGTTATATATGCTTGAATAGGCAATATTCATTGTTTCACTCCGTGATTTTTTATTTTTATCTTCGGCAGTATTATACACAAAATAAAAAGAACCTCTGAATTTTTTTCAGGGGCTCTTTGTTATCTTATACGACGTTTCCTAAAGCATAGTCGTTACGACATAATTGAAGCATGCACATAAAATAACGCTTGTCGGTACTGCGATGAACATCAGCCTATTGAACAAGCTTATGCGTTCATCTTCTTTTCCGCATGAAGCCATTATTAAGCTGCCTCCTGATGAGAACGGGCTTATTGCGCTGCTCTGAGAGCCAAGAACTGTAGCAGCAAATAATGCTTCCGCACTTAAACCGGTTGATGCTGCAAGCGTTGGAATTAACGGGAATAACGCCGGTGTAACAACTCCTGTCGTCGAACTGAAGAAGCTCATAAAAGCTGCCACAAAGCTAAAAGCTATAGGAACAAAAGCAGCTGAAACATTTGAGCCTATCCATGAAGACAATTCGTTGATCGTTCCTGCTTTGACTGCAACTGCTATTAACATTCCTGCTCCGGCAATCATTATTATCGTGTTCCATGGGATTCTTGCTATAGCTTCCTTCTGGGGAGCTAATTTCATCAACAGGGCAATGACGGCAAAAATTATTCCGATAAGTCCGACATCTATTTTACTGTTGAGCATAACTATTGTCTTATTCGATGGCATAATGCTTTTCAAGAGCGGGAAGGTAAGCAGAACGATCATCATTAAAATCATAAGCGTAAATGTCTGACGCTGTTTTTTGTCAAACGGCTCAGGTTTCTTGAATGTAACGCCTTTTCCGATGTGCCAGTTTGAAGGAAGACAGAATCTGAAAACAGCAATTAAGATCAAAGAGAACACCACAGCAAAGGTGAATATTTTCATCTCCATGCTGAAAGATTCAACCGCTGGTAAATCTTTGTGAGACTCATAGGCGGTATCGGCAAGACCTCTGAAGATTACGCCCAGATTTGATGTCGGGAAATTTCCGCCTGCAAGTGCGCCAGCGTTAATGGCAACACCGCCGGTTAATTTATCCATGTTGGCTTCATCACAGATTGCGAGCGTTATAGGAGCCATGAAAGCCATAACTGTGAAGAACGTTGCCCCCATTATCGACAAGATAACGGCTACTGCAAATAACGCAAACGGAAGCATACCGGGAAATTTTCGGCAGGTATAGAGCAACGCTCCTGACATTTTCTCAAGTGTTCCGTTAATCGCTGCGAAGTTATAAAACAGCGATACCGATAAAATTACAAACATTGTATTCACAGGCCAGAAGCCTATTACCTGAGACGGCTTCATTCCCATTACGAAACAGCCGATCACGTAAGCAAAAACCATGCAGAAAAGACCTGTGTTTATTCCCGTTTTGTAGCCTAGAATTATTGCAACGGCAATACAAATTACTATTGCAAGACTTAGTGTTCCGCCAGTCATAATTATTTTTCCTCCTTAATTCCGAGCAGTCCGTAAGGAATTGTATGCGTCATGTAGTAAATCTGATCTTCAGGGATTCCGTTGTCCGCAAGATACTGCATATATTCTTTGAGTGCAATCTCCCAGTGCGGGTTTTCAGTTTGTCCGCCGTCAGTGTCAACCATAACATTTTTATAGCCGACCTTCTTGATGATTTCGAGATTATCGGGCAAATTGGATTTATATTTTCCGCCGCCCATATTTTGAGCATAGCAGCGTTCAAGAATAACGTCATAGTCGTTCACAATTTTAACCTGATCTTCGTGGGACATTCCAACAATCCACCACTCAGGATGAGTCAGGACAATTTTTTTCACACCGGATTTTCTGGCAGCTTCAATTACTACAAAGGCTTCTTCCGGAGAAACGTGAGCCGTTCCTAAAACAGCGTCATAATCTCTGACCATTTTGAAGACTTCCAGCAATTCCGGCACAACTTTCCAGCCGATGACAATATCAACTCCGTCAGACGGCTCTTTGCCCATTTTGCGAATATGATTTTTTGCTGACTGTGTTGGAAGCCATACGACTTTTGCACCTAGTTTTAATGCCGTCTCAACAGCTGAAGGATTTATTCCCCCGACGGCTTTATTCATCGTAACAGAGCCGAACATTGTAAAATTTGTTTCGCCGTGAATTTTTTTCACGTACTCATTCGTGAGATAAGCTCTGTTAGCAGTGAAACCTTGATGAGATTTGATGACTATTGCACGCGCTCCAACGCGTACTGCCGCATCAGCAAGTTCAAAATCATTGTAGGCACGAAGTCGTAAATCAGGATTGGTGTGAACGTGCATATCGCATACGCCTTTTAATGAAACCATTTTTACCCTCCTGCAATTTGAATTTTTTTTATTATATTCATAAATTGCAATCTGCGAAGTAGAAAAATTGTTATATAATACATCGTTAAAAACGATAGCTAAAAGAGAGAATGCAGAAATGGAAATAAAGGAACTGAACTATATTACCGCCATAGCCGAAGAAGGGAGCATCTCGAAAGCGTCGGAACGGCTGTTCATGGCGCAGTCAAGTTTAAGTCAATTTTTAATAAATCTTGAAGAGGAAATCAACAGCAAGCTTTTTGTAAGAACGTCTACAGGTGTAAGACCAACCGAAGCGGGGCGGCTGTTAATTNNNNTGAAATGTCCGAATATCACAGAGTCAGAGATAAAATTCAAGACGTAAACTATCTCAAATCAGGGCGAGTGATTTTAGGCATCAGCACTTTTCGCGGAACATTCCTTCTGCCTCCTGTACTTCGAGAATTTCATAAAAAATATCCGGGGATTCATGTAAATATCGTGGAAGAAAACTCAATGGCACTCGAACAAAAACTCAAAAACGGAACTATCGATCTTGCATTGATAATACTTCCGCCGAAAATTTTGAAGCATGATATAGAAGTTCTTATGCGTGATGAAATTTGCATTATCACAACTCCGCAACATCCAGTGATGAGATATGTACAGCCGTCGCCTGCGCACAGTAAATCTTCGATCCGAAAGTACGTTAATCTCAAAGACGCTGTTCAATTTGAATTTTTATTGAGCGATTATGATACGATACTAGGTCGTGAAAGCAGGAAACTTTTTCGTGAACACGATTTAATGCCCAAAACATACAACGAAAAATTATCGGCTTTTATGGCAGCATCAATGGGAGCTGCAGGGCTTGGACTTGCATTTACATATTATTGCGCTCAAAATTATTATTCGCATGCTGAATTTTTATCCTTAGGAGAAGAGGGAACTATCATCGACCTTGGTGTAACTTTAGCTCCTGAACGCTATCATTCAAAGGCGGCTCTGGCTTTAAGGAATACTATGCTGAAAGTTTTAGGAAAAACTCATTAAGCTTGTTTTCTAAACTTAAGTTTATTATATAATATCTGCGTTTAATTTCACGGCTGAAAGCTGTGGGGTCATGCCGGAAATTAAAAATCTTAAGAAAGAATAAAAAAATGCGTCTTACTGAAAATATCATAGAAACTCTTGAACTGAAAAAAAATTTGCTCCCCTTCCGTGAAAATCTTCGCGGCGAGTTAGGGGAGCTGATTTTAGATTCTTTGCAGCCTGCAGAAAATTTTGAATCTCTGAAAAAACGTGAAATTCTTCTGCGCGAATGGCTCGATCTTACAGACACTCAGGGAGAATTTAAATTTAATGCGGGCGTTGAGCCTGTGTCTTATATGTTCGCAAATGCAAAACGGAGCGGAATTTTATCCGGCGCGGAACTCTTGAAAGTCCGTCTGCTCCTGAACTCTGCGCGGCAGATACGGGAAAATTCAGCCGGTATTCCAGAAAAATATAAAAACATTGACGCTCTGAGACACGGGATTCGTGATTTCACGCCTGAACTTGAGGCACTGAGCGTTATCGAGGATTCCGGACGGCTTGCTGATACAGCTTCAGCAAAACTTTTTAATTTAAGAAACGAAATTGAAAATCTTAAACGGAACGGGCGGCGGCTTGCTCAAAAACTTTTCGAGGACGCTGACATCAGCAATATGTTGCAGGAACGTTCGCTATCATGGCGCGACGGAAGATTTCTGCTCCTTGTGCGTCAGGAATTTATCAACAGATTTCCCGGTCTTGCCGTTGAACGTTCAGCATCAGGAAATTCCGTTTATATGGAGCCGAAAGCTCTTTCAAATATCAACAATAATTTAATAATAAAATCCAAAGACGAACAGGACGAAGAGCGCGTTATTCTGCTGGAGCTGACACGGAACATTCTTAGCCGTGAAAACGCTGTAGTCAATGCTGAAAAAGTCATCGGAACTTTTGATCTGTTATGTGCGTGCGACTTTTTAATCCGCAACAAAAAATGGGTGATACCCGAACTCACGAAGCAAAATTTTTTCAGGCTTGTCGGAGCGCGGCATCCGATGTTGAAAGACAAAGCCGTTCCTATTGACGCTGAATGCGGCGAAAAATTTTCGACTCTGGTCATAACGGGTTCAAACACCGGCGGCTAACATTAAAGACCGCAGGAGTTTTAATTTCAATGGCGTGGCTCGGTTTGCCTGTACCTGCAAGAGACGGGACTGTCATAGGAAATTTTGACGAAATTTTTGCTGACATCGGCGATGAACAGAGCATTGAGCAAAATCTTTCGACTTTCAGCGCACATCTGAAAAAAATTGTTCACATTCTGAAAAATGCCACGAAAGAATCTTTAATCCTGCTTGACGAACTCGGCGCAGGCACTGATCCTCACGAGGGCGCGGCTCTCGGCGTCGCGATTCTTGAAACATTGAAAGAACACGGCTGTGTAACTCTTGCAACGACACATCACAACCCCGTCAAGCAATATGCCCTGACAACTGACGGAGTTGAAACGGCAAGCATGGAATTTGACATTGAAAAACTTCAGCCGACCTATCATCTTTTAATGGGAATCCCCGGACGCAGTAGCGCGCTTTTAATCGCGAAACGTTACGGAATGCCCGAAGAGGTTTTGAGACTTGCACAAAGTTCACTTGACGCACGCGAACTCACCGCCGAGGACATTATGAGCGAACTGAACGAACGCAAGGCGGCTCTCGACAATGCCGAACGTGAATTTCAGACTACGATGCAGGAAGCTCAAAATTTGAAACAGGCTTATCAGAGCAGAGTTGCTGAAATCGACATTCAGCGCGATAAAATTATGCAGGCTGCTGACAGAAAAGCTGAAAAATTTATCGCAAAAGCCGAGGAAACTTCAAAAGAAATTATCAGGAGCATGGAAGAAGCTGCGAGAGACGCGGCAAGGAAAGGTTACAACGTGAAAAGACGTGAATTGAAAACACTGAAGAGCGTTATAGAAAGCCGCACAAAAAAACGCACGGAACGCGAAATTGAAAACAGTCCGAAACCTTTTGAGCCTGCGCCGGGCGTTACTGCGATGATAGCAGGCAGCGGCATTGTCGGAGTAATAAACGAAATTAAAAACGGACGTGCCTACATGACAGCAGGTCCAATGAGCGTTGATGTTCCTGTTTCACAGTTAATCGCGACGGACAAAAAAGCAAAAGTTGCCGCACCTCCTGTCGATACAAGCAAACTCCCAACGGCTGACAGCGTGCCGCCTTCAATAATGGTGCGCGGAATGCTGGTCGGTGAAGCTATGCCGCTCGTTGAAAATTATTTAGACCGCGCATACAGGTCAAATCATTCAGTCGTAACTGTCATTCACGGACGCGGCGAAGGAATTTTGAGGCGTGAAGTCCACGCACTCTGTTCACGGCTTCATTACGTGAAAAGTTTCAGACTTGGCGGCGAAGGCGAAGGCGGGTTCGGCGTTACGATTGTAACTTTCAAGTGAACACGTTGTAGAATATAGGAAAATGAATTTTATTTTTGCAAAAGGAAAGGTGATCTCCAATGAATTACGAGAACTCTGTAACGGTTTCAGGTCTTCTGCACCATCTGAACCGCAAAAAAGATGACAAACATTTTGCTTTTTCAATCCGTCACGAAAATTTATGGACTGACGGAACGACACGCAAAGATTTTCTCAACGCGCGCGCATTTCAGCCTGAAGTTCAGGAAAAACTGAAAAATCTTGAAGAGAACACTCCGCTGAAAGTCAAGGGTTCGCTGAGGACTTCGAGCGGCAGCGGCGAATTATTCCTTGCTGTGTCCGAAGCCGAAGTTTTAGGCGAAAAATTTGAAATTGAAAATTCCGTTAAACTCACAGGCGAAGTTCATCAGGTAAAGGCTCAGGCTGAAGGTGAAACAGGAACGGGAAAATATACCCGTTTCGCTGTCAAACAGGAAAATTTTGACGAACAGGGACATTCAAGACGCGATTTCATAGTCGTTCGTGTCTATGATGAAGAACTGCGCAAAATTTTAGGAACAAAAAATGACAATGCACCTGTCGAAGTCGAAGGCACTCTGCGTTCATCAAGAGGAAGCGGTGTCAACTACGTCAGATGCACCGCAATAAAATAAAAAAATAAAAATTAAAAATTCATAATGGACATTCAGCGGCTTGAAGACAGAATACGCGGAAGATTAAACAATTTTCCGGCGAAAACCCGGAGAGTTGCCGAGTACATTCTCGCGAACTCTTCGGAAATAGCTTTCCATTCAATTAGCGAGACTGCCGAAAAATTATCCGTTTCACGCGCCCAGCTTGTCCGGGTTTCCAGAATGCTTGGCTTTGAAGGCTACGCCGACCTTAAAAACACGCTGAAGAAAAATTTAATGAACAAGGTCATTCCGTCAGCAGCAAAGACAAAACTCGAAAACGGTTCGGACATGATTTCGGAACTTTGCAGACTTGAAATTGCAAATATAAATGAAACGTATAAAAATTTCAGTTCTGAAACGGGTATCATCGAAAAATTTTGCGAAGCCGTGAAAAATTCCGATGCGGTCTACTGTATGGGGTGGGGGATTTCTGCGTTGCCCGCTGAATGGCTTTATACAAGATTCACTGAGCTTGGGCTTAAAAGCGTTTTGATGCGGCGCGGCTCTCTTTCACTCACTGAACAGACTCGCGGAATAAAATCAAACGATATGCTGATAGTCTGCGAACTTCCAAACTATGTCATCGAGGTTACGGAAGCCGTGAAAAAAATTTCATCAGAAGGCACGCCTGTTGCAACGATAACGGACGGTCCGGCAGCTCCTGTGTGTTCGTATTCAGAGCTGAATTTTTATGTCAGCGATCATTCGCCTTTGTTCGGCAGCAGTTTAATAGGTTCGATGTTTGCGGTGCATGTTTTAACTTCTGTACTCGTTCAGAAAATGGGTATTGAAGGCAAAAACGCTCTTGAAACCCAAAAGGAAAATTTCAATGACAAAAGGGTTTATTACCCGTCTTACAAGCTAAGGTGAAAAAAAAAAAATTAAAAGCATGGACGAAAAATTAAATTTTTTAATAAATTTTTTATTAAACGAAATGCCGGAATATAAAAAAGACGCGGCAAAAATTTCAGACAAAAAAATTCTGTTTCGTTCTCTGATGAACGTAAGACCGCCGATGAAATTAAATCCTGAATTTCTGAAAGTTCAGGACGAATTTTTATCCCATGAACGCGACTTGAAAGGCATTGTCCGGGCAAAAGACCTCGCGGAAATTCAACCGGGAATTTCAGTCTGGCAGGGCGATATAACACGGCTCGATGCCGATGCGATAGTCAACGCGGCAAACTCAAAACTTTTGGGCTGTTTTATTCCGTGCCACAGATGCATCGACAACGCTATACATTCAGCTTCAGGGCTTCAGCTCCGCGATGAATGCAACGAAATAATGAAGGCACAGGGCAATGACGAACCTGTGGGCTGTGCCAAAATAACGAAAGCATACAACCTTCCGTCAAAATTTGTCATTCACACTGTCGGTCCTATCGTCTTCGGAGCATTGACGGACAAAAACCGCAGAGAGCTTGCAGACTGCTATAAATCCTGTCTCAGACTTGCCGAAGAAAAAAATTTAGAAAATATTGCGTTCTGCTGTATATCGACAGGAGAATTTCATTTTCCCAATGATGAAGCCGCAAAAATTGCCGTTGAAACTGTGAAAAAATTTTTAACGGAAAGCCGTTCGGTAAAAAAAATAATTTTCAATGTCTTCAAAGATTTAGATTTAAAAATTTATGAAAAATTGTTAAGCGAACATTAAAATGGACGGAAAAATAAAAATTCTGAAACAAAAACTTGACGAGGCAGAAGCTGTCATCATCGGTGCAGGCGCAGGACTTTCGACTTCGGCTGGCTTCACATACGCAGGCGAAAGATTTGAAAAATTTTTTTCGGATTTCGAGGAAAAATATAATTTTCACGATATGTACTCGGGTGGATTTTATCCGTATGAAACTCAGGAAGAAAAATGGGCGTTCTGGAGCCGCAATGTTTTCATCAACAGATACTGCAACGCTCCGAAACCTGTCTATGAAAATTTATTCGCGCTCGTGAAAGATAAAAATTATTTTGTCCTGACCACAAATGTGGATCACTGTTTTCAAAAAGCCGGCTTCGATAAAAAAAGACTTTTTTACACGCAGGGCGATTACGGACTCTTTCAATGTTCTTTGCCGTGCCACAGCAAAACATATGACAACGAGGAAATAATTATAAAAATGCTCGAACAGCAGTCGGATATGCGCGTTCCGTCTGACTTAATCCCGCGTTGCCCCGTCTGCGGACGTTTAATGACAATGAATCTGCGTGCTGATGATTCATTCGTTGAAGACGAGGGTTGGCATCTGGCGTGCAAAAATTACGAAAAATTTCTTGATGACAGCCGCGCTAAAAAAACTTTATTTCTTGAACTCGGCACGGGCATGAACACTCCGGGCATCATAAAATTTCCGTTCTGGCAGATGACCCGCGAATGGCAGGACGCGTTTTATGTCTGCATAAATCTTGGTGAAGCCTTTGTCCCTGAGCGTGCAAAAATTTCACATCGTTCACTGTGCATTGACAGCGACATAGGCGAAATCCTAAACGAGCTGATTTAACATTTTGAATTTTTCCGGCTTTGATGAATTTCTTGAGTTCACGGCGAACGATGACAGAGAATTTTTGAGGGAAGATGAAATTTCAAATTTCCCTGCGTCAGCGTGTGCAATGGCAAATTCATTTGGAGGCTGGATCGTTATCGGTGCTGAACGTTATTTTGACGATGAATTTAACATCACCGGATTTTCGCAAAAAAATTTCAATATAAAATCTTTAATCCCGCGCGAAATTTTTTTTGATTTTCAAACTCTGGAAAAAGAAAAAATTTTGATTGTCAAAATCGAGCCTTTGAAAAGCCGTGCGAAACCGTTATTTTTTGACGGAAAATTTTACCGCCGTGTTGAGGGCGTGAATTTGATTTCGTCAAAATTTTCAGCTTCGATTGTTGCCGGAGACTCACGCGACGATTTGCCGGCAATGAATTTTTATTTGAATCCCGAGAGCCTTGAAGATTTTTATAATACCGTCATAAAACTTCACAGCGAGTACAAAAATTTTTCGTCCGAAGAATTTCTTTGCCGGAGTTTTATTTTTTCTGGAAAATTTTTGACTTTCGCCGGAGCTTTGATGTTCGGGAATATTATAAAAATCCGCGCCGTTTTGGATTCGTCTGCTGAACACGCTGAACTCGAAGCGCGAAACATCTGGGACGCTTACAAAAATATTTTGCCGCGCCTTGTCAACAAACTTTCACCGGGCTGCTCACAGGCTTTTCAGGAAATTTTTGTAAATTCTCTTCTTCATGCGGATTATAACGCCGGAAATTTTATAAACATCTCAATAACATCAGAGCCTGCAAAAGTTTCAATCACGAATCCCGGAATTTTGCGTTCTGAAACACGAAATCACAGATTAAAAAAAATTTTTGAACTTTCCGGAATTTTTATAAAAGACCGCAGCCTTGAAAATGTAAAAAAATTCATGCCGCTGTTCAGACTTGAAGAAGATTTTTTAAATTTTCGCGTCAAAGCTGAACTCGACCTCGAAGGAAATGAAAACGCGAAAAATTTTGTTGTTTTGTGAAATTTTTAATCTCTGTGCAAAAAAAATCCCCCCGCAAAAATTTTCACGAGGGGAAATTTTTTTATTTTTTTTAAGCCGAAACGATTTCTTTGATTTTCATCAGGCGGCTTAATGTCGAACGTTCCTGCTCGTCAAGCTTCATGCTGATGTAGCGTATTGTCTCTGCAAGGTTCGGTATCATAACGTACTCAAGGGCATTAACCCTGCGTCTCGTGCGTTCGATTTCTCCTGCCATTAAACGAATCGCTTTTTCTTCAGCAGCAAGATGGAGCAGACGGACAATTAACTTGCTGAACTGTTCAAGCGCGGCATCAAGCAGCAAAGGAACATTAACGAAACCGTAATTAACGGGGTTGCCTTCCTGCTTAACATCATACTCAGGAACCATTACGCTCATAACGTTGTGCCAGTCAACCGTTAAAGTTGATTTCGCACCCGGAAAAATCAGAGCCTGCTCCAAAATTTCCGGCGTTGTCTGCGCACGTGATAAAACAAACGTTCCGTAGCATTCAGCTAACTCTTTTTCGACAGCTTCGCGGAGTTCTTTGCCTGCACGAGCCTTTTCAAGAAACGCCTTTATCAATGCGTCCTGTTTGTCTTTCAGGAGTTTATGTCCGCGCTGAGCCACCGCGAGTCTTTTTTTGAGCTTCGACAGCTCCATTCGGTTGGGGTTGACATTGATGCGTGCCATCGGTCAAATCCCTCCCTTATTCTGCGCCCTTATCTGCTTTTGCTTTCAGTAAAGGGTTCAAATAGGCGTCTCTGATTCTCTTAAGCTCTTTAACAGGAATCATCGTCAGCAAATTCCAGCCGAGTTCAAGAGTTTCTTTGATCGTTCTGTTCTCATATTCGCCCTGACGGATATATTTATCCTCAAAGACTGTTGAGAACTTCGCGAACGCCTTATCTTCATCGGACAAAGCACCTTCGCCGAGAATGACCGCGAGTTCTTTCGCCTCTTTGCCGCGTGCATAAGCCGCAAACAGCTGGTTCATAAGGTCAGCGTGGTCTTCACGGGTCTTATCGCGCCCGATGCCTTTGTCTTTAAGTCTCGACAGTGAAGGCATAACGTCAACAGGCGGATAAATTCCCTGACGGTGAAGGCTTCTGCTCAAAATGATCTGACCTTCCGTGATATATCCCGTCAAGTCGGGAATCGGGTGTGTCTTGTCATCTTCAGGCATCGTCAGAATCGGAATCTGAGTGATTGAGCCTTTTTTGCCTTTAAGTCTTCCGGCGCGTTCGTACATTGTCGCAAGGTCTGTGTAAAGATAACCGGGATAACCGCGACGTCCGGGAACTTCTTTACGAGCCGCTGAAATTTCGCGCAAAGCCTCGCAATAGTTCGTTAAGTCCGTGAGAATAACAACGACGTGCATATCACACTCGAATGCTAAATATTCTGCCGCAGTAAGAGCTATACGCGGTGTTGAAATTCTTTCGACTGCCGGGTCATCAGCTAAGTTAATATAAAGAACTGTACGCTGTAAAGCTCCTGTGCGTCTGAAATCTTCCATAAAGAAAGAAGCTTCTTCAAATGTAATGCCCATAGCCGCGAATACAACCGCGAAATCTTCATGACCGCTTATAACTGTAGCTTGACGAGCAATTTGTGCAGCCATTCTGTTATGAGGAAGTCCCGAAGCTGAGAAAATCGGCAATTTCTGGCCTCTGACCATCGGGTTAAGTCCGTCAATTGTAGAAATTCCGGTCTGAATAAATTCCGAAGGGAAGTCGCGTGAGAACGGATTCATCGGCATACCGTTAATATCAAGATTTTGTTCAGCAATTAAAGGTGCGCCGCCGTCAATAGGAGCTCCGCGTCCGTTAAAGACTCGGCCTAACATGTTACGGGCAACAGGTAAAGTCAAAACTTTTCCGACAAAACGGACCTTTGTATCTTCGTTTTCAATTCCTGAAGTTCCCTCGAAGACCTGAACTAATGCTCGATCGCTCTCAATTTCAAGAACTCTGCCGCGACGCTTTTCGCCGTTTCCTAATGTAATTTCAACAAGTTCATCATAGCGAACGTCCTGAGTTTTTTCGACCATCATAAGAGGGCCGGAAATGCTTGAAATAGTTCTATATTCTCTAGGCAGCATTGCTATCACCTCCGACAGGAACTATTGCGTTAATCTGTTCTTTCATTGTATCGTCAAGTTTGTCAATCTGGGCGATGTCTTTTTCTTCAAGATAACGCATTCTTGCAATCTGCTCACGAACGGGCAAATTAAATAATTTATTCATCGGCGCGCCCTTGTGTAAAGCGTCGAGTCCGGCATGGTGGAAATTAACGATAGTCTTCAACATCTTAAACTGCTTATCCATTGAAGCATATGTATCAATTTCATGGAAAGCGTTTTGATGTAAAAAGTCCTCGCGTAAAGATTTCGCCGTCTCCATTACCATTCTCTCATCACGTGAAAGAGCGTCAATTCCGACGAGTCTGACAACTTCATTAAGCTGCGATTCTTGTTCAAGTAAGCTCATGGCTTCGACTCTTAAGCTGCTCCACTGGTCATCAAATTTTTCGTCCCAATAAGCGTCGAGTCTGTCTGTGTAAAGCGAGTAGCTTGAAAGCCAGTTGATTGCCGGGAAGTGTCTTTGATACGCCAAGTTAGCATCAAGTCCCCAGAAAACTTTTGTAACGCGCAGAGTGTTCTGAGTAACAGGTTCTGAAAGGTCGCCGCCGGGAGGAGAAACTGCTCCGATGACTGTGATAGAACCTTCGCGTCCTTCTTTGCCGTTGACAATGCAGCGTCCTGCTCTTTCATAGAATGAAGCTAAACGTGTTCCTAAATATGCCGGATAACCTTCTTCACCGGGCATTTCTTCAAGTCGTCCTGACATTTCGCGGAGAGCTTCTGCCCATCGGCTTGTTGAGTCTGCCATTAATGCTACTGAATAACCCATGTCGCGATAATATTCAGCCAAAGTAATTGCTGTGTAGACGCTTGCTTCACGAGCTGCAACGGGCATATTTGAAGTGTTAGCTATAAGAGTTGTACGCTTCATCAAGGGCTGCCCTGTCTGAGGGTCGTCAAGTTCAGGGAACTCAAGTAAAACGTCCGTCATCTCGTTTCCGCGTTCACCGCAACCGACGTAAACGACTATCTGAGCCTGCGCCCATTTTGCAAACTGGTGCTGAATAACTGTCTTTCCTGAACCGAAAGGTCCGGGAACGCAAGCTGTTCCGCCAAGTGCTACAGGGAAGAACGACTCTCTGTCCGGTAGTCATAGGCACGTTAGGAGCAAGACGCGATTTTACAGGACGAGGCTTACGAACCGGCCAACGCTGTAACATTTTAACTTCGTGTTTAGTTCCATTGTCATCAATAACTGCGATGATGTCTTCGATAGTGTGATCGCCTTTTTCGATTTTTGCGACTTTGCCTTTAATTCCATTCGGGACCATAATTCTATGCTCTACGACTACGGTTTCTTGAACGACGCCTAAAATATCACCGGCTTCAACTTCTTCGCCGACTTTGACGCGAGGCTCAAAATTCCATTTTTTATTTCTGTCAAGAGCAGGGACGCTGATACCACGTGAAATAAAATGACTATTCGCTGCTTTCTCGATTAATTCAAGCGGTCGCTGTATTCCGTCATAAAACTGTTCGATGATTCCGGGACCAAGTTCTACGCTCAAAGGCTCTCCGATTGAAACAACAGGCTCACCAGGCATCAATCCAGAAGTTTCTTCGTAAACCTGAATCGACGCTTTGTCGCCGTTGACCTCAAGTATTTCGCCGACAAGACCAAGTTCGCCGATATGCACAACGTCCTGCATACTTGCGCCTTCCATGCCGCCAGCGACTACAAGAGAGCCGGAGATCCTCTCTATTGTTCCTTTAATTTCTTTTTTCTCAGGCATTTTTATAATCTCCCGCCTCCATATTTATCT
>CAJODX010000004.1 GCA_905233295.1 uncultured Synergistales bacterium
GAATCCCGCTAGGACCGCCATTTTTATGCTTATCTTTCACTTTCACTCAAAAAATTTTCCGAAATCATAGCAAAAAAAAGAGCTTCACCCGCAGGCAAAGCCCTCTGAAATTTTAATTTCCCAAAGTCGCTACCATGACGGCTTTAATCGTGTGCATTCTGTTTTCGGCTTCATCAAAAACTTTTGAAGCTTCACTCTCAAAAACATCTTCGGTAACTTCAGCTCCCTTGACCGCAGGAAGACAATGCAAAAATATCGTTGTGTCTTTGCCTGTCGCGTTCATTAAATTTGAATTTACCTGCCACGGAGTCAATATTTTGTAACGTTCCTCCTTGAGAGCTTCTTCGCCCATTGAAACCCACACGTCAGTATAAAGAGCATCCGCGCCTTTCACAGCTTCAAGCGGCGTATTGATGACTTTTATCTCGGAATGTTTTGCTATGCTGCGGCATTTTTCAAGAAGATTTTTATCCGGCTCAAGCTCTTTCGGAGTGCTGATGACGTAATTCACGCCCATCTTTGCACAGCCTATCATTAACGCGTTCGACATGTTGTTGCGCCCATCGCCAAGATAAACGAGCGTCAAGCCTTTGAGAGTTCCGAAATTTTCTCTGAGTGTCAGAAAATCCGCGAGAACCTGAGTCGGGTGGTCAGTGTCTGTCAATCCGTTCCAGACGGGAACGCCGGAATATTTTGCCAGCGTTTCGACAGTCTCCTGTTTGAAGCCGCGAAATTCAATCCCGTCAAACATTCGTCCCAAAACTCTCGCAGTGTCTTTTACATCTTCTTTTGCACCGAGATGAATGTCATTTTTGCTCAAAAATTCTGGGAATGCGCCTTCGTCATTGCATGCCACTGTGAATGAACAGCGTGTTCTCGTTGAAGATTTCTCAAACAGGAGCGCGATATTTTTTCCTGCGAGAGAGTTTCCGCGAATGCCGGCACGTTTTTTTGATTTCAAGTCCGCCGCAAGATTTAACAGATAATTTATTTCATCGGGTGTGAAGTCCATCAGAGTTAAAAAACTTCTGCCCCTGAGATTTACAGCCATAAAAAAATTCCTCCTAAAGTTTTATCTTTAATATATAATAACAAAATACGTTTTAGTTTTTTTGGCGGTTCACGATTGTTAAAGAGGGAAAAATTTTTTTGATGAAAAAAATCTTTTTTTTAATTTTTATTTTGGCTTTTCAGATTTCAGATACGGCATACTCCACAGAGTTGCTTAATTCTTCCGGCGTTCAAAACAGAAAACTTTCTGTCAATCCTGAGAGCCGCAGTCAGGGATATTCTGCTGTGATGTATGACAACTCCAAAGGGCTTCCGACTTCAGAGGCAAACGCCATTGCTGAAACAAGCGACGGCTTTATCTGGATTGGCAGCTACGGAGGTCTTGTCCGTTATGACGGCAACACATTTGAACGCGTTGATTCAAGAGCAGGAATCGGCAGCGTGAAATGTCTTTATGTCGATAAACGCGACCGATTATGGGTAGGCACAGCTGACTCGGGACTCTTTATGGTTAACAGGAACAAAATCTATCAATGGAATAAATCGAACGGCTTGAAATCTACCAGCGTTATCGCAATAGCCGAAGACCCTCACAGCCGCGTTTACGTCGCAACGACTTCAGGTCTTGTCGTGATATATCCCGAAATGTACGTTGAGGATATTGCTGACGAAAAAATCAAAGATGCCTATATCAGAGATTTAAGGCTCGGCAACGACAGACTTATATACGGCGTTACACAGACGGGCGATTTATTTACATTAAAAAACGGAAAGCTCGTGAATTTTTTGAGCCGCGAAGACTGCCGCGTCAAAGGCATAATCGGAATCCTTCCTGATCCTGAAAATCCGGGGAAAATTTTTCTCGGTACAGAAAATTCAGATGTCTATTACGGCAGCATGGAAGATAATTTCGCTTCAATGACAACTTACGACATCTCGCCGCTGTCTTATATCGAAAAATTTGAATATATTGACGGCAAAATCTGGATTTGCGCCGGAAACGGCATCGGCGTTCTTGATGAAAAAGGATTTTTCAAGATCGAAAATATTCCCATGGAACATTCAATCGGACATGTAATGACGGACTACGAAGGAAATTTATGGTTCACGTCTTCAAGACAGGGCGTTATGAAAATCGTGCCCAATCAGTTTGTTGACATTTACGAACATAATAAATTATCTCCGGCTGTCGTAAATTCAACATGTATGTACGACGGAAAATTGTTCATAGCGACGGATTCGGGGCTGACCATTCTCGAAAACGGAGAAAAAATTAATTCTCTTCCTTTAACGAAAGCCGTTACAGCTTCAGGAAAAAAACTTGAAACGGACGATTTGATAAAATTTCTTGACGGCGTGAGAATACGTTCAATCATTCGGGACAGCAAAAATCGCTTATGGATTGCATCATGGCGTAAATACGGTCTTCTCCGTTATGACAAAGGAGAGCTGCTCGATTTCACAGTTGAAGATGGGCTTTTTTCCGAAAGAGTGCGTGTTGTGTGCGAACGTGAAGACGGCGCGATAATGGCTGCGTGTACCGGTGGCATAAACATCATCGAAGGCGATAAAATCACGGCGGGCTACGGATTTGAAGCGGGATTGCTTAACACTGAAGTCCTCACTGTTGCGGAAGGTTACAATCACGATTGCATCATCGGCACTGACGGAGGAGGAATCTACGTTATAGGCATCGGCGGAGTGAAACATATAGGCTCTGAAGAAGGGCTTACATCTGAAATTGTAATGCGCGTGAAACGTGATCGAAAACAAAAATTTTACTGGATCATAACGAGCAACTCAATCGCCTTTATGACTAATGATTATAAAGTCAGAACAGTGAAAAATTTTCCGTACTCAAACAACTATGATTTGTACGAAAACAGCAAATATGAAGCTTGGATACTCGCGAGCAACGGAATTTACGTTCTGCCTGTCGCTGATATATTAAAAAACGACACTGTAAAACCTGTATATTACGGAATATACAACGGTCTCCCATGTGTTCCGACTGCAAATTCATACAGTGAACTCACAGAAGACGGAGATTTTTATATTTCAGGTCTTACAGGAGTTGTTAAGAACAATATCGAAAAATCTTTTCAGGCAATTTCAGATATAAAAGTTTCCGTGCCTTTCGTTGATGTTGACGGTCGCAGAATTTACCCTGACTCAAACGGGGATTTTAAAATTCCAGCGAATACGCGCAAACTCACTGTGAACAGTTTTGTATTTAATTATTCGCTTAATAATCCTATGGTTTCGTGGCAGCTTGAAGGTTTTGAAAAAGAAAATCCTCCTGTCAGCCGCACAGACCTTGTACCCATTGACTATACGAATTTAAGAGGCGGAACATATAATTTCATAATACAGCTTATGGACTCAATGAGAAAGAGCAATAAAACATTTTGCGTCAAAATTATCAAAGAAAAAGCTTTTTATGAAGAAGCTTGGTTTTATATTATCCTTGCATTATTGTCTTTCGTTGCGCTGAGAGATTTAATCAGCATTTATGTCGTGATGAAAACCCGCAGGCTTGAAGAGAGAAACAGAGAAAATATGACTTTCATCAAAGAAGTTACAGAGGCATTCGCAAAGGTCATAGATATGAAAGACAAATATACAAACGGTCATTCAATGAGGGTTGCAAAATATTCGGCGATGCTTGCAAAAGAACTCGGCTACAACGATGAACAGGTGGAAAAATGTTACCGCATTGCATTGCTACATGACATCGGAAAAATCGGAATACCTTCAGAGGTTTTGAACAAGCCTGATAAACTGACTGATGAGGAATTTACAATAATGAAATCCCACGCTACCCTGGGCTGGAAAGCACTCAAAGATATTACGATAATGCCTGACCTTGCAACAGGCGCACAATCTCATCACGAACGTCCGGACGGCAAAGGCTATCCCAACGGTCTTCGCGGTAATGAAATTCCAAGGGTCGCGCAAATTATTGCCGTTGCTGATACTTTTGACGCAATGTATTCAACGCGCCCGTACAGAAAACGAATGAATTTTGAAAAAGTCGTTTCGATAATGAAAGAGGGTTCAGGAACACAGCTTACCGCTGATGTCGTTGATGCGTTCCTGCGTCTTGTGGCACAAGGAGAATTTCGCGCTCCTGACGATCATGGCGGCGGCAGTGTTGAAAATATCGAAAACGTAAAAAATTAAACGAAAAGAGCCTTTGAAAAACTCAGAGGCTCTTTTATTTTCTTCTTTAAATTAAAAGTTAAAAATCTTTTAATACATGCCGTCCATGCCGCCCATTCCGCCGGGCATCGCAGGAGCTGCTTCTTTCTTTTCGGGTTTATCTGCAACGATGCCTTCTGTCGTTAAGACCATCGCAGCGATTGAACCTGCGTTCTGTAACGCTGAACGTGTAACCTTCACGGGGTCAATGATTCCTGCCGCTACCATGTCGGTGTATTCGCCAGTTGCAGCGTTGAGACCGTGTCCGATTTTTTCGCTTCTGACTCTTTCGACAACGACATCACCCTGATAGCCGGCGTTTTCAGCGATTAAATACAGCGGGGCTTTGAGTGCGTCAAGAACGATTCTCGCACCCGTCTTAACATCGCCGGAAAGTTTTTCGACAAAAGGTTCAAGAGCTGTTGCGCAGTTGAGAGCTGCAACACCGCCGCCAGCTACGATGCCTTCTTCGACTGCAGCGCGTGTAGCGTTGAGAGCGTCTTCGATACGGTGTTTGAGTTCTTTCTGTTCAGTTTCTGTTGCTGAACCGACCTGAATGACTGCAACGCCGCCGACGAGTTTCGCAAGTCTTTCGTGAAGTTTCTCTTTATCATAGTCTGACGTTGATTCTTCGATTTCGCGTTTAATCTGTGCGGCACGTGCTTTGATTTCTTTTGAATCGCCTGCGCCGTTCGTGATTGTCGTGTCCTCTTTCGTAATGATGACTTTCTTTGCACGACCAAGCATGTTGAGTTCTGTGTTCTCAAATTTCATGCCTGTCTCTTCGCTGATGACTGTACCGCCCGTAACGATTGCGATGTCCTGAAGCATTGCTTTTCTTCTGTCGCCGAAGCCCGGAGCTTTGACAGCAGCAACCTGCATTACGCCGCGAAGTTTATTGACAACGAGTGTTGCGAGTGCTTCACCGTCAACATCTTCAGCTATGATGACCAACGGTTTGCCGGTCTGTACGACTTTTTCAAGGACAGGGAGCAAATCTTTAATGTTGCTGATCTTTGCATCGTGAATGAGAATATATGCATCATCGAAGCTTGCTTCCATTCTCTCGCTGTCAGTTACCATGTAAGGGCTGATGTAGCCTTTGTCAAACTGAAGACCTTCGACCATTTCAAGAGTCGTTCCGACCGTCTGGCTGTCTTCGATTGTGATAACGCCGTCTTCACCGACTTTTGCCATTGCATCAGAAATTAATTTTCCTACTTCAGCGTTGTTAGCTGAAATTGAAGCAACCTGCTCGATTTTTTCTTTCTCTTTAACTGGCGTTGACTGTTTCTTGAGTTCATCGACAACAAACTCGATAGCTTTCTCGATGCCCTGACGCATTAACATTCCGTTTGCGCCCGCTGCAACGTTCTTCATGCCCTCACGGATAATAGCGCGTGAGAAAATTGTCGCTGTTGTTGTGCCGTCGCCTGCGATGTCGTTCGTTTTTGAAGCGACTTCCTTTAAAAGCTGTGCGCCTGCGTTTTCAAAAGGATCTTCAAGTTCGATTTCCTTTGCGATTGTAACGCCGTCATTTGTGATCATGGGTGAACCGAATTTTTTTTCAAGGACAACGTTGCGTCCTTTAGGTCCAAGCGTTACGCCTACCGTGTCAGCTACTTTATCAATTCCGCGGAGCATTGCCCTGCGTGCTTCTTCTCCGAATGCAAGAATTTTTGCCATAATTATTTTCTCTCCTTATTTCTTTTTCCCAAGTTATTTCTCGATAATTGCAAGCACATCGCGCTCGCTGAAAATTACAAGTTCCTCGCCGTCAACTTTTACTTCTGTGCCGGCATATTTGCTGAAAATGATTCTGTCGCCGACTTTGACTTCGACGGGCTGTTTTGTTCCATTGTCAAGAATTTTGCCTGTACCTACCGCGATAACTTCGCCCTCTGTCGGTTTTTCTTTTGCTGTATCGGGAAGAACGATCCCGCCTTTTGTCTTTTTTTCCTCGCTCAGAACTTTCACAACGATTCTATCGCCAAGCGGTTTAAGTTTCATAATTTCTTACCTCCTGAATTTTTATTTTTAATGGCACTCAAGATTAAAGAGTGCTAACCAAACGACGCGGGAGATAATAGACCTGAGATTAAAAAAAGTCAAGAGCAAAAAATTAAAAAATAAAAAAATATCACTGGAGTTTGTCGCAGAAGTGAAAAAAACGTTTACCGCTTTTGCGTGGATTGAAATAAATGTTATATAATTTGTTCAACACTACGCCATTATCTTATGGACAATTTTTTTTGAATTAAAGAAAGGAAGTATGAAGACAAATGAAAGAATTTAAGTATGTCATCACCGATCCGGTAGGAATCCATGCACGCCCGGCAGGTCTTCTTGTGAAAGAGGCAAAAAATTTCAAGAGTACCGCAACGTTCATCAAAGGCGAAAAAAGCGCGAAAGCAACTTCCCTTATGAAATTAATGGGAATGGGAATCAAACAGGGCGATGAAGTTACCGTCCAAGTTGAAGGAGAAGACGAAGAAGCCTGCGCCGCTGCAATCGAAAAATTTCTTAAGGAGAATTTTTAATGCAGACCTTTAAAGGTACGAAAATCGTAAACGGAATCGCAATCGGAAAAATAAAAATCTACAAAGCTCCCGTTTATGAAATCAGTGAAGAACTTGTCAGCGACATAGCAGCCGAACTTGAAAGATTTGAAGCTGCACGCGTGAAAGTCCAAAATGAACAGAATGCTCTCTATGAAAAAGAAATGAACGCAGGGCATAAAGACACCGCTGGAATTTTTGAAGCTCACGCTATGATGCTTGATGATGAAGATCTGATTGACTCCTGCAAAGAAATGATGGCTGAAGGTCATACCGCAGAGTTTGCTGTCAGAGATGGTTTTGAAGCCGCGGCGGAAATGTTCAGAAACATGGACGATGAATATTTTAAGGCTCGCAGCGCAGACGTTATCGACTTGAAAAATTCAATGCTCGATGTTCTGTTCGGAGCTGACACGGCGAATTTACAGGGTACTGAACCCGCGATTTTAGTTGCCGAAGATCTTGCTCCTTCCGAAACAGTTAAGCTTGATAAATCTCTTCTTCTCGGACTTGTTACGCGTCAGGGAAGCTCGAACAGCCACACCGCAATTTTAGCCCGCAGCATGAACTGGCCGGCTTTGATTCAGTGCCATGATGTTGCTGATGACTGGGACGGAAAATTTGCGATTCTTGACGGCTACAATTCGTGCATTTACATTGAGCCTGAGCAGAATATCATTGACGAACTCACCGCAAAACAGAAAGCCGACAGAGAGAAAGAGGCAAAACTTCAGGAACTCAAAGGCAAGCCCACCGAAACAAAAGACGGCTATAAAGTCAGACTTTACGCAAATATCGGCGGTCCGAAAGACATTAACGCAGTCATTGAAAACGATGCTGAAGGAGTCGGACTTTTCAGATCCGAATTTGTCTATCTCAACAGCAAGACAGATCCCACCGAGGAAGAACAGTTCCAAGCTTACAGGAAAGTTCTCGAAGCTCTTTCGCCGCGTTTAATCGTCATCAGGACATGCGACATCGGCGCAGACAAGACTATCGACTACATGAATCTTGATAAAGAAGAAAATCCGGCATTAGGATTCAGAGCGGTCAGAATCTGCTTGACACGCAAGGACTTTTTCAAACGCCAGCTCAGAGCGTTGTTAAGGGCTTCAGCGTTTGGGAATCTGGGTATAATGTTCCCGATGATTATAAGCAAATGGGAAGTTCAGGAATGCAAAGCTATCCTTGACGAATGCAAAAAAGAGCTTGAGGCTGAAGGCGTTAAAATCGGCAAATACGAAACAGGTATAATGATAGAAACTCCGGCGGCGGCACTGTGTGCTGATGAACTCGCGGAGGAAGTTGATTTCTTCTCGCTCGGCACGAATGACCTGACGCAATATACCTGCGCCATTGACCGTCAGAGCGCGAACCTTGAAAGATTCTCCAACACTCATCACCCTGCTCTGCTCAGATTAATAAAGGAAACTATCGAAGCAGGACACCGCCACAACACATGGGTAGGAATCTGCGGCGAACTCGGTGCAGATCCGGAACTCACGGAAGAATTTTTGAAATGGGGCGTTGATGAGCTTTCTGTCAATCCGAAGAGCATTCTTCCTCTGAGAGACAGGATAAGGGGAATGGATCTTTCAAAATACAGGAAAACTGAATCTCCGGCAAAAGATGCTGAAACATCAAAGCCGAAGGGATTTTTCGGGAGGTTGTTTAGTTAATATGTTATACGGAGCATTAGAAGCCGGCGGCACAAGAATGATCTGCGCAGTCGGCAACGAAAACGGACAGATTTTAGATCAGATTTCAATTCCGACCTCAACACCTGATGAAACAATGCCGAAAGTCATTGAATATTTCAAGACGAAACTCGATCCGGCACTGCCTGACGATGAAAAAATTCAGGCACTCGGCATAGCATGTTTCGGACCTGTTGATGTCAGAGCAGGTTCAAAGACTTACGGAAATATTCTCAATACGCCCAAAATAGCGTGGCGGAATTTTCCGATGCTTCAGACCCTTAAAGACGCTCTCGGCAATATTCCTATGGGATTCGACACGAACGTGAACTGCTCTCTGCTCGGCGAAGCGACATGGGGAAGCGCGAAAGGTCTCAGCGATGCAGTCTATATCACAATCGGAAACGGAATCGGAATGGGCGCGATCTCAGGCGGAAATCCCGTTCACGGAATGTTGCACCCTGAAGCCGGACATCTTGCAATGTCAAGAATCCCTGGCGATGATTATAAAGGTCATTGTCCTTCACACGGCGCGTGTTTTGAAGGTATGGCATGCGGTGCCGCAATCGAGGAACGCTGGGGCAAAGCCGCGAGGGAACTCGGAGACCGTCCTGAAGTCTGGGAGCTTGAAGCGAAATATATCGCGCAGGCAATCTCGGATATTCTGTTAGTGTTAAGTCCGCAGAAAATTATTCTCGGCGGCGGCGTTATGAATCAGAAGAAACTTTTCCCGCTTGTCCGCAAATATGTTCTTGAATACATCAACGAATATATTGACACGAAAGAACTCCGCAACATCGACAGCTTTATTGCACCGGCGGCACTGAACGGCATTCAGGGCATTACAGGCGCGCTCAAACTTGCTGAGAATGCAGCGGCAGAATAGCAGACAGGAACAAAATTAAATTTTTTTAACTTCCTAACTCCTATATTAAAATTAAAGAGAGAGGCAGATTTTCTTGGCAGAAATTCAGAAATTAGATCCGACACAGCCGCAAAAAGAAATTAATCAGGATTTTAGGGATCTTGACGTTGAAGCGTTGGGCGAAGAACACATCAATCTCGTTTTTACACTCGGACGCGAGAATTTCGGCGTTGATGTCAATATTGTCCGCGAAATTGTCCGTGTGCCGTCATTCATTACAAGAGTTCCGAATGCGCCTATGTATATACGCGGTGTCATTAACCTCAGAGGAACGATAGTGCCTGTATTTGATATGCAGCTGAAAATCGGAATGGCGGGAAGTCCATTGACAGATGAAGCCCGGATTGTTGTTATCGCTATCAATGACGTAACGTTCGGAAAGATAGTAAACTCTGTCCGTGAAGTTTTGACGATTTATGACGCACAGCTTGAAGTCGCTACGAAATTATCATCAGCTATTGACCGCCGTTATGTTTTATGGGTGGCAAAACCTGCTGATGACAGACTGATTCTTTTGCTTGATGTTTCGAGCCTGTTCGAGCTTGACCAGATTTTAGAAGACAGCGAGTAAACTTTTTATGATTCGCAGGTTATTTTTACCAAAATTGACGGCAGCTGTATTGATAGCTGCTCTAATTTTTTGTACCTGTACCTGTGCCTGTGCCGATGCTCTGTTATACATGGGCTCACGCAGTGCAGGCGCTGTCAGGTCGATTGAAAATGCTTCAGGGCTTTTCGTTCCTGTTGAAGATGTCGGACGGCTTATGGGATTTTCATCTTCGAGAGCCGGCGAAGAGCTTTGGCTTCAAAACGGCAATCTTCAGATAAGGGTTGTCGATAACTCTGCGGCGGCATGGTATGGATTTTCTATTGTTCCGCTGTATTCCGCGCCATTCAGACAGGACGGAAAAACATGGCTTGATTCATCGAGTGCGGCGGCACTGTTTCAGCGTTTTGCAGGCTCAGGGCAGGATAAAAGACTTCGTATCAGCAAAAGTTCGAGTTATACCGCTGCTGTCGAGAACACTGACACAATGAACCGAAGAGATTTCGGAGATTTTGAAATTCCAACTCCGGCTTCAACAACTAAAACTGTGGCATCTGCAGCAAATCAAACCCAACTGCCTGCGAGAGAAATTATTCTTCCAGAAATTAAAATTTCACAGCCTCAAACGCAGGAAACTGAACACAAAGAACAGAAAACTGAAGTTCAGTCTGCACCGGCGGAGACAAAAAAAACGAACACGAAATCCCAGCCGAAATACGAAACTTTCAAACCTAACGGCTCGAAGGGCGATACTCAAGAAATTTACAGCGGTGTCATTCAGGGAGTCCGCTGGACTTCGCAAGAGGGAACTCAAAAGAAAATCCGCGCCGTTATCCTTGTTGATGATGACGCAGAACCAGCCGTATTTATGAACCGTAAACAACTCCACGCGCTGTTCGAGTCAAGTCTTGAAACGCAGGAAAACCTCGCTTCACCGTTCGCAAACGTAAAACTCGAACTCAAAAAAAATGCCAGAGGAGTTGAACTCGTTTTCAATCCCGAAAAAATTACAAAGGCTGAGAAAATTGTTTTGACAAATCCAAAGCGAATCGTTTTCGATTTCTTTTTGCCGAAAGATGTTACGCTCACGAGCGCGCTACCAGCAAAAACTCAGGTTCAGCAGGCAACCCAGCAGGTTCAGAATCCTTTAGGAACACCTGAGACTGTTATATCTCAAACTCAAACTCAAACACAGGCACAGGCTCAGGCTCAGGCTCAGACACCGCCGAAAACGCTGATTTTGATTCCGACTTCACCGCAGACAAGCCGGAAAATTTCATCAGGACGCAAAACGATCGTCATAGACCCGGGACACGGCGGAAAAGACCCCGGAGCGTCAGATAACGGAGTTGTTGAAAAAAATGTAAATCTCGCTATCGGACTTGAACTCGAAAAAGCTCTTTCGGCTCAAGGCTACAATGTCATAATGACACGGCGCACAGATGTTTATCTGAAACTTCAGGAACGCACGGATATTGCCAACGATGCAAACGCGGATTTGTTTGTGAGCATTCACGTGAACGCTCTGCCGTCAAAGAAAGATATGACGGGTTTTGAAATTTACATAATGGCTCTTCCGACAGATAAAGACGCAATGAATCTTGCAAAAGTCGAAAACCGCGAATATGTTGAAGGCAAAGGCTTCGATGCTGAGAACGTTGACAGACGCACGGAAATGCTTCTGAGAATTTTGGGAGATATGCAACAGAACAACAAAATCAGCGAGAGTACGGAATTTGCTGCGGCTCTATACAACGCAGGAGTGAGAAATAATCTTCCGATGAGGCGTGTTGCTCAAGCTCCTTTCTTTGTGCTGAGGGGTGCGGGAATGCCGGCGGTTTTGCTCGAAACAGGTTTTGTTACGAACGCAAACGAATCGAGAATTTTGACAACTCAGGCATATCAGCAAAGAATCGCTGAAGCAATGACCGAAGGTATTATGAGATATATAAGATAGATGAAGGAGTGAAAAAATTTTGCCAACAGTAAGACGGGGCGGAACATCGGGTGATCGGGATTCGTCTTCGCTGAACTCAAGAGGACGGGTTCCTGCGCCGCGCAGAAGACAGATTCAACAGGCGGCAATGGCTGCAAAAAAAATTCAGCAGCGTCCTAAACCGAATCCGAACATTAACGAAGACAAGCCGACACCGCTGCTCTTGAAAATTTTATCGTGGCTCGGAATTATTTTATTATGTTTCGTGCTTGGCTATCTCGGGACATCATGGTTCGTGGAATTTTTGAACAGAAAACTTTTGCTGAAGCCTGAAAATCGAATCGAAAATCAGGAGGATTTAATCAATTTCAACGAATCCGAAGAGAAGCGCATTCAAAACGAAAAAATAAATTCCGGTTCTAATGTTCCGCAGGTTTCATTGAATATCTATCACGTCAGGAACGATACGATAGCTGAAACGAGACAGAATTTTGTTTCAAAAACTCAGGAAGACAATATCCGCGACGCTGTATCGTCCGTTATTTCACTGAGCGAAATGCCTCAGGCTGAAAAAATAAAACTGCTTCACGTGTTCAAAGTGTCAGACACTGCATTTCTGGACATGTCGGGGCAGTTTGTCTCGTCAATAGAGGCTGCTGGACAGCGCAAAAGTCTTTTATTGCTTACAAGTATCGTGAGAACGGTGCAGGAAAATTTTTCGCCGGTTTCGCAGATTCGTTTTTTAATCGACTCTAAACCTCCAAAATCCGGCGGAATCGTAGATTTAACAGCACCGTGGAAAATGCCTTCGAGAAACAGCTGATGAAAAAGTTAATCATAGCTACGGCAAATCGCGGAAAATTTCGTGAATTTGAATATTTAATCTCGAAATTTGGGAAAAATTTTGCCGATGAATTAATTTTCGCTCCCGAAACTGCAAAATTAATCGTTGAAGAAACAGGGAAAACCTATTCTGAAAACGCCGCGTTAAAAGCACGTGCGTGGTTTGAAAAATCAGGTCTGCCATGCCTTGCTGATGACAGCGGACTTGAAGTCGAAGCTCTCGGCGGTGCGCCGGGATTATTTTCCGCAAGGCTCGCGAAGGGCAATGAAGCTGCGTGGCTCTTGAATGAGCTTAAAAATGAAAATGAAAATCGAAAGGCGCGTTTTGCAGCATCGTTGGCATTATGCACGCCCGAAAAAATTTTAATTTCCGAAGGATTCTGCAGCGGAAAAATTACAGACGCGGCGCGAGGCTCAAACGGTTTCGGCTACGATCCTGTCTTTATGCCTGACGGATTCACAAAAACTTTTGCGGAGCTTGAACCTGAAATAAAAAATTCAATTTCGCACAGAGCAAACGCGTTTTTAAATTTATTAAAAAATTTTGCGGACTGAAAATTTTCCGATAACGGGCATCATCGCAGAGTTTAATCCGCTGCATAAGGGACATGAGTTCTTAATCGCAAATCAAAAAATTCACGGAGCCTGCGTTGTTGTCCTGTCATCAAATTTTACACAGCGCGGCGAACCTTCTTTCATTGACAAATTTTTTCGCGCCGAAACTGCTGTACGTGCCGGAGCGGATCTTGTCATCGAACTTCCTTTTATATTCGCGTGTTCAGCGGCTCAAGATTTTTCGCGGGGAGCTGTGAATTTGATTGCACGGACAAAATTTATAAATCAAATTGCGTTTTCAATGGAAAATCCGGAATTTAATTTTGAATCTCTCGTCAACATTGAAGAAAATGAAAATTATAAAATTTTTCTCCGTAAAGAACTTTCACAGGGCGCATCTTTCAGCAAGGCTCATTCGACAGCGGCTGAAAAAATTTTGCCGGGAAGCCGTGATTTTTTATCAAAACCGAACAATCTTCTCGGACTTTCCTATATATCTGAAATAAAAAAAAATAATTTTAATCTCGAAACAAAAATTTTTAAGCGCGAAGAAAATTTCAAAAGCAAAATTATCCGCGAAAATTTTCAAAAAAATTTTTTTATGCTTCCGGATTATTCTCAAAAAATTTTATTAAAAGCACAAAAAGCCGGACGGATTTCCAATCAGGAAAAATTTTGGGCATTACTGCAAAATATTTTTTTAAGGACTTCAGGCGAAGAGTTAAAAAAAATTCACGGCATTGACGAAGGTATAGAAAATTTATTTCTGAAACACTGGAAGACATCAGAAAATCTTGAAGATTTCATCGGACGCTGTGTCTGTGCAAGATACACACGCGCACATATAAGACGGAGATTAATTTATATTCTGTTAAATCTGAAAAGATTCGAGCCATGTGCCGCGCCTTACGCGAGAGTTCTGGCGTTTAACGAAACCGGACGGAAAATTTTAAGGGAACACGCAAAAAATTCAGAAATAAAATTCATAACGAGGCTCAAAGACGCTGAAGGTGAAACGGGAAAATTTTTTTCGGATTTTGAAATTAAAGCTTCTCAGCTTTACGAACTTTCATTAGATGCTCAGGACATGAACAGAGAATTTAAAAAACGCCCCGAGTCATACGATTCGGAGCGCGATATAACTGAATGAATACAACACGTTCACTCTTCCACGCTGATTTTCTCAAGCGTGTACTTGAGAGCTTCGCCGACTGATGTTAATTTTTCGGCATCTTCGTCAGGAATTTCGATTCCAAATTCGTCCTCGATTCCCATTATAAGCTCAACTATGTCAAGGGAGTCAGCTCCGAGATCTTCGATGAAAGATTTGTTTTCAGTAACCTGATCTTCCTCAACATCAAGACGGTTTGCCACTATTCCTTTGAGTTTTGCAACAACTTCAGCTTTTGTCATATCAGTTCACCTCCCTCACGAGATAGTCCGTTTTTAATTTCATAGTATAGCTTAAATCATTGTCATTCCGCCGTCAACTGCCAAGACCTGTCCTGTTATATATGAACTTGCCTCGTTTGCAAAAAAAACGACAGCTTTTGCAACGTCTTCGGGCTTTCCGATCGTGCCGAGCGGAATAGATTTCAAAATTCCTTCTTTGACTTCGGGCTTCAGCACTTCAGTCATATCCGTGTCGATAAAACCCGGTGCGATTGCGTTTGCAGTGATGCCTCTGTTTGCATACTCACGCGCTACAGATTTTGTGAAACCGATTATGCCCGCTTTTGAAGCCGCGTAATTTGCCTGTCCGGCGTTGCCTGTAAGTCCGACTACCGAAGCAATATTAATAATCCTTCCGAAACGTGCCTTTGCCATATCGCGAACAGCTTCACGTGTGCAGTAAAAAGCCGCGTTCAAATTTGTATTGATGACAGTCTGCCAGTCTTCGGGCTTCATTCGCATTAAAAGAGTATCGCGCGTAACGCCCGCATTGTTGACGAGAACGCTGACATGTTCGCTCATTGACTCTTTTATATTTTTGAACATCTCAGCAACCTGTTCGTAATCGCTGACATCGGCTTTGAAAATTTCAGCTTTGACACCGAAATTTCTGACTTCATCGCAAAGTTTTTTTGCAGGTTCTTCGCTTCGGTTGAAATTTATGGCAACGTCAAAATTATTTTTCGCAAGCTCAAAGGCGATTGCACGTCCGATTCCTTTTGAAGCTCCTGTTACGAGTGCTAACATTTTTCTAACTCCTCACGAATTTTCTCTAACTTTTCCGGCGTTGCTCCTGAAAATAAATTCATGCCTTTTTTACAGCGTTTTATTAAACCTGCGAGAACATCGCCGCAGCCTAATTCAAAATAATTATTTATTCCCAAGTCGTCAGTCATAAATAAAACTGAATTTTCCCATAAGACGGGATTAAAAGTCTGTTCGTAAAGAGAATTTTGTATTTCTTGAATATTTTTAACTGGTTTAGCCGATACGTTTGCGATTATTGGGAATTTAGCGTCATTCCAAGACGTACATTTTTCGAATTCGATTTTTAATTTATCAGCTGCGGGTTTCATGAACTTACTATGAAACGGGGCACTGACATTTAATTTTAAGGCACGTTTTGCGCCGAAATCTTTAGCATGAGAGATTGCGTTATCAATAAATTCAGTTAAACCAGAGATAACTATTTGACCAGGCGAATTAAAATTAGCTGGTTGAATTTCGCCGTCAGGAGCGACAGACTCACATAATTTTTTGACGCTATCGTGATTCATTCCCAAAGTAGCAGCCATAGAGCCTTTACCTTCAGGGACGGCTTCCTGCATGAATTGACCGCGTTTATTAACGAGTTTAACAGCGTCCCAAAATGAAATTGCATTTGCCGCGACAAGAGCTGTATATTCACCTAAGCTATGACCGGCGCAGCATTCCGGATTTAAATCCAAGCCCATAGAATCCGTTAGAACTCTTAGAGCAGCGATACTTGCGGTCATAATGGCAGGTTGAGCGTTTTTAGTAAGTGTTAAATCTGATTCTGGACCTTCGAACATTAAGCGCGTTAAATGAAATGATAATGCGTCATCAGCTTCCTCAAAAACGGATTTAGCGACGGGAAAAGCCTCGAATAATTCGCGACCCATGCCGATTTTTTGCGAGCCTTGACCTGGAAAACATAACGCATATTTTTGAGTCATAAAATCACCTCTCTAATTCTTAAATAAATTTTGTGCTTGTGAGAAAATATTTTCGATAATAGTTTTAGCTGGAAGAATTTCCGTAACCATTGCGGCACTCTGACCAGCCATTAAAGAGCCCCAATCAGTATCACCGTCAACGACTGCTGCGCGTAATTTACCAGTACCAAGTTCTTCAATTTGTTTAGCTGGAGCATTTTGAGATTCTAACTTTTCGAATTCAGCCGTTAATTTATTTCGTAAACATCGCACAGGGTGTCCTAAAGTCTGCCCTGTAACGGCGATTCAAAATAGATATTCAATGATGGCAAGGTGGCATGAAAGTCTATTTCCTGTACTTGAAGAATTGAATATTGCTTTTGTAGCGTTTTCGCCAATGGCTAATGGGATTTTAACTGGCATTTATAATAAAGAGACAAAATTCACTGAAAAAGACGATTATCGCAGTATGATGCCGCAATTCACTGAAGAAGGAATGAAAAAGG
>CAJODX010000005.1 GCA_905233295.1 uncultured Synergistales bacterium
CGTTACAGCAAATTTTTTTCGGGAATTATTTCTTTGATGATGTCGGTTGGAACTCTCGCGCTTTTTGCAGGTCAGCTGCTCGGGATAGCTTGGATTCTCGATGTCGTTGCAGGCGTTCCGAAAATTTACGGCGTTATAACAGGAGCAGTGGTAACGACTCTTTATTTTGCCGCCGGAGGTCTTTTGTCGGGAGCAATGGTAAACATTGTAGAAGTCGCTGTGATTCTCGCTGGATTTATCGCGGCTGTGCCGTTCGTCTGGAATTTTTCAGGCGGTCTTGACGGAATAAAATCTCAAATTTCAAACGAAAAATATTTTGACTTTTTCGGAATGGGCAGCACTGCAATCATCGGCTACATTGTCATGCTTGTACCGTCATTTTTCATATCGCCGGGCTTGATTGGAAAAGTTTTCGCGGCTCGTGATGAACGCGCAATAAAAATCGGAACAGCCATGAACGGACTCGTGCAGTTAATTTTTGCGATTATTCCTGTTTTCATCGGAATGTCAGCATACGCATGTTTTCCGAATTTAAGCCGCGCAGATTTAGCTTTGCCGACCGCAATGAAAAATATGATGCCTTTTTTTGCCGCTTCACTTGCACTCGCAGCGATTTTCGCCGCCGAGGTCAGCACTGCCGACACTGTTTTATATATGCTTGCAGGCTCTTTGACGAATGACATTTACAAAAGATTTTTTAATCCGAAAATTTCAGATTCAAATTTACTGAAATTATCGCGTTTCACAACGGTCATATGCGGAGTTCTCGGAGTTATTCTCGCTTTGAAACTTGAAAGTATTATTTCCGCACTTACGATTTTTTATTCGCTTATGAGTGTTTCACTTTCCGCGCCGCTTGTGTTTGGATTATTTTCAAAACGTGCTTCAAATATCGGTGCGATTTCTTCAGCGGTTGCAGGAACGGCTTTAACTCTTTTCATAACGTTTTACAAAGAAAACTCTGTGGATTTCGGATTTATAAAATTAAACGCCTCGACCTGCGGGATAATCTTTTCTTTTATAATAATGTCGCTTTTTGTGATTTTTAACCGAAGGGGAAAAAATTTTTAGTGAGGTTTTATAAGTGTTGAATATTGATGAATTAAAATTTGATTCAAACGGGCTTATTCCGGCAATCGTTGTCGATGATGACAGCGGTGATGTTTTAATGCTTGCGTATATGAACAAAGAAAGCCTGAAAATTTCTTTGGAAAAAAAATTAACATGTTTCTGGAGCCGTTCACGTAATGAATTATGGCTCAAGGGCGCAACGAGCGGCAACTATCAGCACATTAAAGAGATCAAAGCCGACTGCGACCGCGATACTCTTTTGGTTTTTGTAAAACCCGATGGTCCTGCGTGTCATCTTGGAAATTATTCATGTTTCGTTGATGATGTAGAGAAACGCACGGAAAAAGAGCATGAAAAGTTCACTCTGTGCGGACTTATGGAATTAATCAAAGGGCGTAAAAATGAAAAAATCGAAGGCTCTTACACATCGTATTTGTTTGAAAAAGGATTGGATAAAATCCTGAAAAAGATCGGCGAAGAAAGTTCCGAAGTCATTATAGCAGCTAAGAATGACAAAAAAGAAACGATTTACGAAATTTCCGATTTGATTTATCACATGCTTGTATTAATGGCTGAAATGGACATTGAGATAAAAGACATAATCAAAGAGCTTGCTTCGCGCCACGTCATTGACAAAAAAATAAAACAGGAAAAAATGACGGATTAATATGTTTATTAAACAGGAAAAATTTTTGCTGAACGACATTCCGGCGATACTTTGGGGAGAGTTTACAAATAAAATATATTTGTATATTCACGGACAAGGCGGCTGTAAGGAAGAAGCTGGTTTGCTTGCGGATTTGATTTGCGGGGCAGGCTGGCAGGTTTTGAGCATTGATTTGCCAGGACACGGCTCGCGTAAAGACGTGATAAATTCGTTTGATCCTTGGCATGTAGTGCCTGAACTCGTTTCAGTTTTGAAATTTGCTGAAGCACATTCTGAAACTGTATCTCTTTTCGCAAACAGTATCGGCGCATGGTTTAGCATGTTGAGTTTCAAAGGCGCACAAATAAAAAATTGTATGTTTGTTTCGCCAGTTACTGATATGAAAAGCCTTATACTGAAAATGATGCACAGTGCCGGCATATCACTGGAACAATTACAAAAAGAACGTATTATAACAACATCTTCGGGGCAAATTTTTTCGTTGGATTACTGGAATTATGTTTTAAAAAATCCTGTAACTGACTGGAATGTACCGACTAAAATTCTTTACGGAGGTAAAGATAATCTGATAGACCGCTGTGTTATAGAAAAATTTTGTAAAAAATTCAACTGTTCATTAACTGTAATGGAGAACGGCGAACACTGGTTTCACACTGAAGAGCAGTTAGATTTCACGTGTAACTGGATAAAAAGGAATATTGGAAAATAAAATGATTTTATCGGATTTTCATATGCACACAATTTATTGCGATGGCAGTGATACGCCTGAGAATATGGTTCGTGAAGCAATTTCACGCGGAATGAAAAAAATCGGATTCTCAGGACATTCCTACACGTCTTTTGATCCTCACGTTTGTATGACGCCAGAAAATATTGATGAATACAAATCTGAAATCAACAGACTCAAAATCAAATACAAATCTGAAATTGAAATTTTGTGCGGTATTGAACAGGATTATTTTTCAGATTTTCCTGCCGAAAATTATGATTTTGTAATAGGCTCACTGCATTATGTAACATGCGATGGCGAATATATCGCTGTTGACCACACATTTCAGCATTTTGAAGACGCTGTAAAAAAATTCGACAATGACGTTTACTCACTGACTGAAAATTATTTTGCAACCGTAGCCGATGTTGTAAACAAAACCGGTGCTGACATAATCGGACACTTTGATTTAATATCAAAATTCAATGACGGTAACAAATTTTTTGATGAAAACAATCCGCGTTATATTAAAGCGACAGAAAAGGCACTTGATGTCCTGTTAAAAACGGGAAAACCTTTTGAAATCAATACCGGCGCAATGTCCAGAGGATACAAAAAAGTTCCTTATCCGTCAAAAAGAATTTTGGAATATATCGCAGCTCATGGCGGAAGCGTGATTTTATCAAGCGATTCGCACAGAAAAGAAACATTGATGTACAAATTTGAAGAGTGTGAAAAACTTGCAAATTCACTCGGATTAAAAATTGTAACATTATGATTTATTTCATAGGCGCAGGACCCGGAGCTGTCGATTTAATCACCGTCCGCGGCGCAAAAATTTTGAGTGAAGCCGGAATGATAATATATGCCGGCTCGCTCGTTAATTATGAGTTAATAAAGACTTACGCCGATTCTGAATGCGAGATTTTTGACAGTGCAAAAATGAATTTGGAGGAAATTTCACAGAAATTAATCGAAGGTCATAAAAAATATTCAGTAACAGTAAGGCTTCATTCTGGAGATCCTGCGCTTTACGGGGCTATACGTGAACAAATCGAAATTTTGGAAAAAAATAAAATTCCTTTTGAAATTGTTCCCGGCGTAAGTTCGTTATTTGCAGCAGCAGCAGCCTTAAAAACTGAATTTATGATACCAGGTATCACTCAATCTTTACTAATTTCGCGTATTGGCGGCAGAACACCTGCGCCTGATGATAATTTTTCAACGGTTTTATTTCTGTCTTCAGCTATGATTGAACGAGCATGCTCTGAACTTATCGAAAAAAAATACTCGCCGGCAACACCTGCCGCGTTAGTATATAAAGCGTCATGGTCCGATGAAAAAATTGTACGCGGAACTCTTGAAACCCTTCCGGCTCTTGCTGAAAAATATGGAATTGACAAGACCGCTTTAATTCTTGTCGGAGATTTTCTTGATAAAAATATACAAAAAAAATCTAAACTTTACGACAAAAATTTTTCACATGGATTCAGAAAATAAAAATAAAATTATCATCGCCGCGTTCACAAAAAACGGAATTGAACTTGCAAAAAAAATTTCAAAATATTTTAACGCTAAAATATTTGTCCCTGAACGTTTTTCTGATAATAAACTCGAATATTTCGGAACAAATTTGAATGAATGGGCTGGAAAAATTTTTTACAATTCTGAGGCAATAATTTTTGTATCTGCATGCGGGATTGCCTTACGTGCGATTGCGCCTTATATAAAATCTAAACTTCAAGATCCTGCTGTGATTGTAATTGATGAAAAAGGTAAATTTGTTATACCTGTTTTATCAGGTCATATCGGCGGAGCAAATGAACTTGCAAAAAAAATTGCCGTTTATCTTAACGCAACTCCTGTCATCACAACAGCTACTGACGTAAATAATTTGATCGCAATAGATGAATGGGCTGTAAAAAATAATTGTAAAATTGAAAATCCCGACGCAGTAAAAAATTTTTCCGCCGAAATTCTTGAACATAATAACGTAGGCGTTGCAATAACACATGAACTTCAAAACGCTCCTTTTCCCGTTACATTATGGCTCAGACCTCAAAATTTAATTTTAGGCGCAGGCTGTAACCGCGGAATCAGTATCGAAGAATTTGAAAATGCCGCACAAAATTTTTTAGAAAGTTCAGGCGTATCACCTCTTTCACTGAAAGCTCTTGCATCAATAGATATAAAATCCAATGAGCAGGCTTTAATTTCTTTTGCTGAAAATCACAAAATCCCTTTTATGACTTTCAGTGCTGCTGAACTTCGGGCTTTGCAAGGAAATTTTACAAAATCCGAACTTGTGCAAAATATTGTCGGCGTTGATAATGTATGTGAACGGGCATGTATGTCCGCCGGAGGTCCTGAAGCCGTGCTGATGAGAAGCAAAACTGTTTACAACGGCATAACGCTGGCTCTTGCACGTGTTGCGGCATGATACGTTCAGAGAGTTTCTTCTGTTTTTTTAATGGAAGTTTCAAAATCTGAAACTCTGTAATCAAAATCATATTCGCTCATGCTCTTATCGTAAGTCAGCGTGGAGAAGGCTTTATTTACACGTTCGGCGATTCTGAACGGCTTTATATAACCGGCAATGTAAACAAGAAAATTGAAAATTCTGCTGACAAAAATTTTATGTTCTGCAACTTTCGCGATAGTTTTAACCATTTCGCTTGTCTGAACATATTCGGAATTTTGAGGAAAAAATATTCCGCTCAAATTTTTTATTATGACCTGACAGACGAACTCGCAGAAATTTTCTATGTAACACATTGATCTTTCATTTTTATAATTCGGAAAAACCGGCGAAATTTTTGCAATTTTTGAAAGCAAAGGATAATTCCCTTTGCAGTTTTTTCCGTATATCATCGGCGGACGCATTATCGAAACAAAAAAATTTTCGTCTGAAAGCTCTCTTATTTTTTCATCAGCCTGCCATTTGCTCTGAGCGTAACACAACACGGGTTTCGGCTCTGTGTTTTTATTAATCCGCGAATATTCCGAACCGTAAACGAGCATTGAAGACATGAAAATAAATTGTTTAACTCCGTCTTTTTTTGCTTTTTCTGCGGTTTTGACTGCGAGGTCGCGATTGATTGCGAAATAACGTTTTTTTTCTTCTTCCGATTCTTTTCCGCTGTCAGAATGTGCTATGCCGGCAACATGAAACACAGCGTCAAAGCCCGAAAAATTTTTTTCACGCCATTTTTCGCCGTGCATATCAAGAGTTTCAACGCGGATTTCAGACGAATGAAATTTTTCCGCACGTTCAGCAAAATTTTTTCCTATATATGAATTTTCTCCTGTGATTAAAACTTTTTTCATAATTTTATTCCTTTCGGATAAAACGCCTTGACGCATTTGAAAATTTTCAACGCAGTGTATAATAACATAACGGTTTCACGGTTGCCAAAGACTGAAATTTGTTATAAAATTCCGTTTCGTGCCACAGGCAACATAATGAAAGGACTGAACGAAATAAAATGGCGGATATAGTCGGACTTACCTGCACTCAGTGCAAGAGACGCAACTACACGACTACGGTGAACAAGAAGAAACAGCAGAAAAAACTTGAACTCAAAAAATTCTGCAAATGGTGCAACGCCTCTGTTCTTCACAAAGAATCAAAATAGACAGTTGCCAAAGATTAAAAATTGTTGTAGAATTTAGCCCGTAGTTTTTCACGCAGGTCCGTGGCTCAATTGGCAGAGCACTGGTCTCCAAAACCGGGGGCTGCAGGTTCGAGTCCTGCCGGGCCTGCCATTTTTTTATGGCAAAGGATAAGACAGATGGCAAAAGCAGCAGAAAAAACCACGAAAATGTCTTCATTTATAAATTTCATTCGTGAAGCCAAAGCCGAACTCAAAAAGGTTACGTGGCCTACAAGAAGACAGATGTGGTACTGGACACTGGTCGTAATCGTATTTACGCTTTGTGTTTCATTATATCTGGGATTGATTGATTTTCTTCTTGCGTGGCTTTTCAGCGCATTGTTAGGTTAAAGGATTCAAGATGCCCGGTGATCGTCGGTGGTACGTTGTTCAAACGTATGCGAGTTATGAAAAAAGAGTAGAGGCTGACTTGCGGCAGCGCATAGAGGCTATGAACATGCAGGATAAAATTTTCAATGTTCTTGTTCCTACGAAAAAACATGTACTGGTCAAGGACGGGAAAAGCCGCGAAGTCGTTCGCAAACTTTATCCCAGCTATGTAATGGTGGAGATGGTTCTTGACGAGCAGTCTTGGTACGCTGTCAGGCACACTCCTGGAGTAACGGGTTTCATAGGCGCTGGGACTCATCCGATTCCGCTCTCTCAGGAGGAAGTTGACAGGGTGATGGCTGGAATGAAAGATGACGAGGAAAATGTTGAAATTGAACTCGACATCAAGCCCGGCGATACCGTAAGAGTTACAGCTGAAGGCGAAATGAAAGGTTTCACGGGTTCTGTAGTAGATGTAAATATAAAAAAGAACAAAGTGAAATTCAAGAGTGACGTTCTCGGCGGAGCAGTCCTTGAAACAGATTACAAGGCACTGGAAAAAGTTTGAGGCAATAATTTTTTTGCATATATAAAAGGTAACAGAAGCAGAAAGGAAAATTTTTCATTATGGCTAAGAAAGTTGTAGGGCAGATCAAATTACAACTGCCGGCCGGCAAAGCGACACCGGCGCCCCCCGTAGGTCCTGCGCTCGGTCAGCACGGCGTAAATATCATGGAGTTTTGCAAGCAGTTCAACGCAAAAACTCAGGATCAGGCGGGTTTAATAATCCCGGCGGTCATTACTGTTTACGCTGACAGAAGTTTCTCGTTTGAACTCAAGACACCTCCGGCAGCCGTTTTATTAAAGAAAGCTGCGGGGATCGAGTCAGGCTCAGGCGTTCCCAACAAGACCAAAGTAGGAAAGCTTGCACGTGCGAAAGTCAAAGAGATCGCTGAAATGAAAATGAAAGATCTCAATGCCAATGATGTCGAAGCGGCAATGAGAATGATCGAAGGCACAGCGCGTTCAATGGGGCTTGAAATCACAGATTAATTTTTATGCGGGAGAGTTTAACCTCGCAAAAACCGCAGGAGGCAGAATATGAAGAGAAGCAAAAGATACAACGAGGCAGCAGCGAAAATCGAAGCCGGAAAATTATACGGACTCCGTGAAGCTGTCGAGCTTTTTAAGAGCGTTGCAACGGCGAAATTCAACGAGAGCATTGAAGTTCACGTCCGTTTGGGTATTGACCCTAGGCACGCAGATCAGCAGGTTCGCAGTACAGTGAGTCTTCCTCACGGCACGGGCGTAACTAAAAAAGTTCTCGTCATCACTCAGGGCGAAAAAATCAAAGAGGCTCAGGATGCTGGTGCGGATTTAGTCGGCGGCGAAGATATGGTGCAGCAGATTCAGGGCGGTTTCATGGACTTTGACGCTGTAATCGCAACGCCGGATATGATGAAATCCGTTGGACGTTTAGGCAAAGTCTTAGGTCCGCGCGGTTTAATGCCCAGCGCAAAGACAGGAACGGTAACGTTTGAACTTGCCAGCGCAGTAAAAGAAATCAAGGCGGGTCGTGTCGAGTTCAGAGCTGACAAAGCCGGAATCACTCACAACGCCGCAGGACGCAGAGATTTTTCAGCCGATGATCTTTATGACAACGTAAAGGCTCTGTTGCAGGCAATTTTCAGAGCACGTCCGGCTTCAGTGAAAGGCACGTATGTCAAGAGCATCGCAATCGCTCCAACGATGGGACCGGGAATCGCCGTAGATCCGTCGCTTGCACAGAAAGAATTGGCGTTATAAAAATTTTTCTTTCGTTTTAAATTTAATAAAAAATTTTTTCCGAAGACAGCAGAGGCGCGAGCTTAAAAATTCTGCTCAGGAGAGAGTGAATTTTAGCGTGAAAATGACGCTCCTCCTGCTGTAATTTTGGGAGGAGTTTTTTGTTTGAGACTTTTAAGGAGGTGAATAAAATATGCCGGCGAAAATTAAATATGAGCTTGTCGATAGCCTGAAGGAAAAACTTTCAAAAACAAAAGCGATTTTTGTAGCTGAGTATCGCGGAATGACCGTTGCACAGAGTACGGCTCTCCGCAAAAAAGTCCGTGAAGCTGGCGGCGAACTGAAAGTTTCCAAGAACACCCTGTTCAAAATCGCGATGAAAGAAACAGGTTTTGCCGAACTTCCCGAAGAAATGACAAAAGGACCGAACATTTATGCTCTTTGCTATGACGATCCTGTAGCTGTCGCAAAAGTTCTTAAGGAATACGCAAACGACAAAACGCAGAAGGCTTTCATTCTCAAGGGCGGTCTGCTCGAAAATCAGCAGCTCACTCTCGCTCAGGTTATGGCACTTGCGGATCTTCCGTCGAAAGAAGTTCTGCTCGGTCAGGTTGTCAGGACGATCGCAGCCCCATTGTCGGGACTTGTCAACGTTCTTTCCGGTACAATGCGCAATCTCGTTACATGCCTTGCCCAGATCAGGGACAAGAAACAGGAAGATGCAGCATAAAATTTTATTTTATTATTTTTGGAGGTAAAAAATATTATGGCACACGAAGATCTTATTAAGGCTATTGAAGAAATGTCGGTTCTTGAGCTTTCAGAGCTCGTAAAGGCACTCGAAGAAAAGTTCGGAGTTTCAGCTTCGGCAGCTCCTGTTATGATGGCAGCAATGCCCGGCGCAGGCGCACCCGCAGCAGCAGCTGAGGAAAAGACAGAGTTTGATGTCGTTTACAAAGCACCCGGCGCAAACAAAATCGCAGTCATCAAAGCAGTCCGTGAGATTACTTCACTCGGCTTGAAAGAAGCAAAAGAACTCGTTGACAACCCGCCGAAGAACATCAAAGAGGGCGTTTCAAAAGAAGAAGCTGAAGAGATCAAAAAGAAACTCACTGAAGCAGGCGCAGAAGTCGAAGTTAAGTAATTTTTTGTGGATTTTCACAGAGGCTCGGTATCATCGTGAGCCTCTTTTTTTCAATCATAAATTAAAATCTCATAAGCGGAGGCTTTTACAATGAGCAAACAGAACAATCCTAAAGACAAGAAAAAAACGATAATAATCGCCATCGTCGTTGTAGTCTTAGTGCTTAACGTGATGTGGACGGTTTTGCAGAGCAAATTTTCACCGAAACTTGACGAAGTGAAAGCCACTGTGGCAGCACTCGAACAGCGTATTTCAAAACTTGAGCAGGGCGGTCTTTCCAGTGTCGCTGAATTAAAGGAAGATTTTGCGGCGATGAAAGCCGTATCCGATAATCTGTCTGAACGTCTTTCGCAGTCTTTGAAAGCTGAAGAAAACGAACTCGCAAGACTTGAAGCTCAGGTTGCCGCTCAGAAAGAACGCGTCGAAGCTCTCAAAAAAGCGGCAGAATAATAATTTTTTTACAAAAAAAATATAAGTTGAAAATAAGGTCCTAACGGTAAAAAACGCTGTTGGGACTTTATTTTTTGTTTATTTTCATAACGGCTAATAAATGCGCGTTAAACGCAGGAAAGATATTATGTTTACAAAAAAGCGCTTGACATGTACAAAAACGCGTGCTATAATTTTCAGCGTCGTAGAAAAACGTTCCGTAAACAACTACGTTAGGCGATTTAAAAGCCTTAAAAAAAAAATTTTTTAGAAAGGAGAAATGCTCTATGTCGGCTGTTAGCACAAGAAACAGTGTAAAAGTCAACGTAAAACTCAACAACGGTACAGACGCAGACGGGAAAGTCCGAACACTCAACGTCAATCTCGGCAAACTGAGCAACGACAATTACAGCGATCAGAAAGCATGGAACGTCAAGAGCGCGCTCGAACCATGTCTTGAAAAAGCTGTTTATGCCGTTCAGAAAACCGAAGTCAGCACACTGACAGACGGAGAATAGCTCCTGAGAAAAAAACTCAGGCAGTAAATCTTAAAAGAAAAGGAAGTGATAAAAATGTTAGAAACTTCAACGACTTCAAAACTCTCAATGACGTTTGTGAATGCGCTTGATAAAAAAACGACGATCAACTACAGCCACGTTAAGTCGAACGTTACTGACTCTGCCGTCAAAAATCTGGTTCAGTGCATAACATCAGCCGGAAACAGAGATCTGTTTGAATCAGCGCCCGTAAGCTGCGACAGTGCGAAAATCATCACGACTACAACGACTGACATCGATTTAAGCTAAATTTTTTCTCAGCAAAACTCCTTCCGATACGCCAATCGGAGGGAGCTTTTTATTTTATTTTCTGGAATTTTATATTTTTCGCCGATGATTTTCACAACGTCTTTGACGCTCGCACCGTCAGCAAATATTTTTTCGGCTTCACTGCGCCATCCCTCATCAGAAATTTCCTGTGTCTGCCCTTCTATAATCAGGACTAATTCGCCTTTAACTCCGTCTTTTATTTTTTCGAGTATTTCAGAAAGAGTGCCGCGTATTGTCTCCTGAAAAATTTTTGAGATTTCACGCACCAGAGCTGACTGTCTTTCGCCTAAAATATTTTTCATTTCGGAAATTTGTTTTTCGATTTTATGCGGCGAAATATAAAAACAGATTGTGAAAGGAAAATTTTTTAGGTCGCTGAAGAGTTTTTCGCGTTCGCCGGATTTTTCAGGAGGAAATCCCAAAAACAAAAACGGCTGAGGATTTAGCCCCGACATCAGCACCGCAGGCAAAACAGCACTTGCTCCGGGCAAAACATCAATTTCAATTTCCTCATCAACGGCGCGTTTCAGTAAAATCCAGCCGGGGTCGGAAATTCCCGGTGTGCCGGCATCTGAAATCACCGCGATTTTTTTTCCTTCTCTTAACTTTTCCAAAAGAAAATTCAATTTTTCATTTTCATTGTGAACGTGAAAAGATGTCAAATTTTTTTGAATTTCATAATGACGCAGCAAAATTCCTGATGTACGTGTATCTTCGCAGGCTATCAGATCAGCTTCACGCAAAACACGCAACGCTCTCAGCGTTATGTCTTCAAGATTTCCTATTGGAGTCGGCACAAGATACAAAGGCATAAAATTTTTCTCCTGTTGTGCTAAAATTAAAGAAAAGTTTTGCGGAGATGGCGGAACGGCAGACGCGCCGGACTTAGGATCCGGTGCCGTAGGGCGTAGGGGTTCAAGTCCCCTTCTCCGCACCATTTTTTTGTGAATATTTTAAAATTAAAAAACTTCCCGAATAATATCTTTCAAAACGTTGGCTGAGTTTCTCAGTTTTTCCTGTTCGCTTTCATTCAAACGGATCGGAACGAGAGTTTCTATGCCTTCCATGCCGACAACAGCAGGAATGCTCAACGTTACATCTTCAACGCCGTAAAAATTGTGTATCAGACTTGAAACGGAAAGAACGGATTTTTCATCGCGGATGACAGCTTCGCAGATTCTTCCAACAGCCATTGCGATGCCGTAATACGTAGCCTGTTTTCTTTTTATGATTTCATAGGCACTGTTTCTCACGGTATTTTCAATTTCAAACATGGCTTGCTGATGATTGAAATGTCCGCGCATATCGCAGAAATCCAGAAGAGGAACGCCTGAAACGTTTGCGCTGCTCCATACTGCAAATTCGCTGTCGCCGTGTTCGCCGACGATGAATGCGTGAATGCTCCTGCTGTCAACTTCCAGATGTTCAGCGAGAAGATATTTTAATCTTGCTGTGTCAAGGACTGTTCCAGAGCCGATAACGCGGCGTGAAGGCATTCCGCTGTATTTGACTGCTGTGTAAGTCAGAATGTCAACAGGGTTTGCAACGATCAACAAAATTCCCTGATAATTTAATTTTGCAATTTCCGACATTATGTCTTTGAAAATAGCTGTGTTTTTTTTCACGAGGTCAAGCCGAGTTTCGCCGGGTTTCTGATTTGCTCCTGCCGTTACAACGATTATCGCTGCGTCTTCGATGTCGCTGTAATCTCCAGCATATATTTTCGCAGGTTTCGCCAAAGGCATTCCGTGTCCGATGTCAAGAGCTTCGCCCTCCGCACGTTCATGGTTCACATCGACAAGGACAATCTCTGAAAAAAGTCCTCTCTGCATCAGAGCAAAAGCACTCGCCGCACCAACGAAGCCAGAGCCTATAACCGCGACTTTTCTTAAATTTATCTGTTTCATTTTTTTTTCAAATAACACCTCTCATATTTAAATTTCACATTTTTTTCCAGCAGTCCTGCTCAGATAAATTTTCCAGAGCGTTTATGACTTTTGAATAAATATCCGGAATTTTTTTTCTTAAATCAGAAATAAATTCTCTTGTCCTCTGTCTTTCAGTATGACCGGCAAACGGACACGGACTCTTTATAACGGGGAGTTCAAGTCTTTTTGCTTCGTCAATGACAGCGGACTCTGTTGCGAAAATGAGCGGTCTTATGACTGTTACATTTGTCCTTGACATTAAAGCGACAGGCTGAAAACTTTTCGCTCGCCCAGCGTGAAAAAGATTCATAAAAAAAGTTTCGGCTGCATCGTCAAGGCTGTGTCCGAGTGCGAGTTTGTTGAAGCCGTTTTGAGCAGCCCACGAACTTATAATGCCGCGTCTCATATTCGCACAGAATGAACACGGGGATTTTTCATTTCTTGAATTAATAATTTCGATTATCGGCTGTTCAATGACAGTGTAATTTATATTTTTTTCTCCGCAGTAAATTTTCAAAGGCTCTGTGTCCATTCCCGTTAATTTTACTGTCAGAGCTGCGAGTGAAAATTTAACAGGACTTCTCTTTGAAAATTCATCAAGAGCATGAAGAAGAATAAGACTGTCTTTACCTCCGGACAGTCCTACTAAAACTTTGTCGCCGGCTTCTATCATTTTAAAATCTGAGAGAGCCTGACCTATTTTCCGTCTTAAAGATTTACATAAAGGCATAACGCATACACATTAAAACAGACGTTATACGCGGATTTTTAATTTTTATCTTTTCGGATTCACTAAAAGTCCCATCGCCGGATAAATCGTGTTCATGGTTTCACGAGCGACTTTTTCCGCACGTTCAGCACCGTCAGCAAGAATTTCATCGAGCAGAGATTTTTTCCCTTCGTATTTTGCTCTGCGTTCCCTTACAGGGTTCATCATATTCTGAATGTGAGCGTTTAATTTTTTCTTGCAGTCAATGCAGCCTATACCTGCTGACCTGCAGCCCTCGCAGATTTCTTTTTTCTCGTCTTCATCGTGATTGAAAACTTTGTGCAAATCCCACACAGGACATTTTTCAGGATCTCCGGGATCGGTGCGTCTCATTCGTGCAGGATCTGTCATCATTGTGCGGAGTTTCTGCCACATTGAGTCAGCAGGCTCTGAAATTTCAAGAGCGTTGCCGTAAGACTTGCTCATTTTGCGCCCGTCAATGCCCGGAACTTTCGGAGTTTGAGTGAACAAAGGCTGAGGTTCGACTAACAAATCTTCGCCGAAGAAATTATTAAATCTACGAACAGTCTCGCGACTGAGTTCAAGATGTGCGCTCTGATCTTCGCCGACCGGAACAAGAGATGCGCGGTATAACAAAATGTCCGCCGCCATTAAAACAGGATAGCCGAGAAACGCGTAAGTACTCAAATCTTTGTTTTTAATGTTTTCAATCTGTTCTTTGTAAGTCGGATTTCTGAAAAGCCAACCGAGCGGGGTTATCATTCCCAACGCAAGAGCAAGTTCGGCGTGTTGAGGAACGTGAGATTGAATGAATACAGGGCTTTTTTCAGGGTCAATGCCGACCGCCAGCCAGTCAAGCAAAGCAGTGTAACAATATTCGCCGGTGTTCGCAGAGTCAGCGTAGTTTGACATCAGCGCGTGCCAGTCCGCTATGCTGTAAAAACATTCGTAATTTTCATCGTTCTGTAATTTCACAAAATTACTTAAAGCTCCTGCCATATGTCCCAAATGTAACGGACCTGTCGGACGCATGGCGCTTAAAACTCTTTTTTTCATTTTTTCTCCTGAATAGAATTAAAACAGTGAACTGCCGTTGATGTGGTATTATAACATAGCTGTCGTTCATCTCTGATTGAATGGAACAAGACAAATTTAAAAAAATATCACGGAAGGAAAATTTTTTAATAAAAAAATGTACAACGCAATTCAAGTTAATAAAGATACATGGTGGGTCGGAGTTAATGACCACGAAACAGATTTGTTTGAATCTCTCTGGACTTTGCCGCAGGGTGTCGCATACAACGCCTATGTTGTCAACGGCACTACCGCAACAGCCGCGATTGACACTGTGAAAGGTCCGTATCTCGATGAATATTACGGAAAACTTCTTCAGGCTCTTGGCGGCAGACCTTTGAACTACCTCGTTGTAAATCACATGGAACCCGATCACGCAGGGTTAATCGCGCAGCTGAAAAAACAGTGGAGTTCCTTAAAATTTATCGGCAACGCGAAGACTGTGCCGTTATTAAAAGGCTATCACGGCATTGAAGAAGATGTCATCATCGTCAAGGACGGCGATACGTTAGACCTCGGCGGACATGTTCTGAGTTTTGCAACCGTTCCTATGCTGCACTGGCCTGAAAGCATGGTAACGTTCGATACAACAACAGGAGTTTTGTTTTCAAACGATTCATTCGGAGGTTTCGGCGCACATGAGGGCGGACTTTTCGATGACGAAAAAGTTACGGCGCGCTGGGCTGGCGAAATGCTGAGATATTACGCATGCATCGTTGCAAAATATTCAAACGTCGTTCAGGCTGCGTTAAAAAAACTCGGCGGACTTGAAATCACAAATATTTTCCCGTCTCACGGAACGTTGTTCAGAAAAGACATTAAGCAGGTCATTTCACTCTATGACAAATGGAGCAAACAGGAAGGCGAACCCGGTGCTGTTGTCGTTTACGGTTCAATGTACGGCAACACGAAAAAAATGGCTGAAGCCGTATGTTCGGGGCTGGCTGACGCGAAAGTCAAAGATGTCAGGATTTATGACTCTTCACGCGCCGATATGTCGGCAATGCTGCGCGATATTTGGCGTTTCAAAGGTCTTGCGCTGTTGAGCTGCACGTATAATACGGTTTTATATCCTCCGATGGACGCGTTATGTTCAAAACTGCTGAACAGAATGCCTAAAAATAAAATTCTCGGCATCGCAGGCAGTTACAGCTGGAGCAAGGGAGCTTTGACGGCTCTTCAGAATTTTGCCGAAAAGGTAAAACTTGAGAAAGTCGAACCCGAAGTTGAAGTTTATACATCACCGACTGAAGAAGATCTGAAAAAATGTTTTGAGCTTGGCAAAAATCTCGGAGAGGCTATTGCATGAGCGAATACGTTACAAGACCGAAAAGAAACAACGAACTCTGGCTCAGCGAGTTCAGCACGAATAATCTGAAACTTTCAATGCGAGTCAGAGAAACTCTTCATTCTGAAAAGACGGAATATCAGGATTTATTAATCGTTGACACGTATGAATACGGCAGAGTTTTAATGCTTGACGGAGCGTTTCAGCTCACTGAGCGCGATGAATTTACATATTCAGAGATGATGGCTCACGTGCCTCTGTGTGCGCATAAAAATCCTGAAAACGTTTTGATTATCGGTGGCGGAGACGGCGCGATAATGCGTGAGGTCTTGAAACACGGCTGTGTGAAAAAATGTACGCTCATTGACATTGATAGACGTGTAGCCGAATGTTCGCAGGAATTTTTGCCGTTCGCCGGAGATTCTTTCAAAAATCCGCGTGCTGATTTCAAATGTATGGACGCGATGAAATTCATAAAGGAAACCTCGGAGCGTTTCGATGTTGTCATTATCGACAGTACAGACCCCGTAGATTTTGCCGCGGGACTTTTTCAGTCGGGTTTTTACTCTGATGTCAAAAAAATTATGAATGACGGAGCAATGTTGTCTGAACTCACTGAATCTCCGTTCATTGATGCTGATTTAATGCGTCAGGCTTTCAACGAAATGAAAAAAGTTTTTCCAATCGTAAAAATATATTGGGGAGTTGTTCCGACGTATCCTTCAGGAATGTGGACTTACGGCTGCGCTTCACTTTCAGATGATCCGGCTGTGCCTGTCAGAGATGTAAAAGACACGCGTTTTTACACAAAGGAAATTCACAGAAATTCTTTTGTTATTCCGCCGTTTCTTGAAGAGTTCTTAAAAATAAAAAAATAGAAAGCAGGATTTTTTTCACTCCATGCTTTCTATCTCCTGACTCTAGCTTTTATTCTTTTATTAAATCCGGCGTGAACACTCGCGACTTCAGTCGTGAGATGAAACGCCCCGTATATTTGAATTTTTAAAATTTAGTGTATAATAATTCTGCTTT
>CAJODX010000006.1 GCA_905233295.1 uncultured Synergistales bacterium
TCAGAGTACGGACGTTTCTTTTCGAGCATATTCGTTTTGAGCATGGCAAGATTATAGAAAGCTCTTTCCGGGATTGCTTCATCATCAGCGCGTTGAAACTCTATGTCATATTCCTCGCCTTTAGAGCTTACAGCATATATATCGAGGAACACGCCATGTTTAGAGCCTTTTAAATGTTTTTGAGTTTTTATATTTTTCACGACAAGCCCGTTGTCATTCATAATAACACGGAGAACGTACTGCACGCACTCAACATCATCATCGAAAAATTTTCTCATGTAAAAATCATCCATGAGATTTGCCCGCAGTATCTTTCCCATATCCTCAATCGCTTTGCCCTGAACTTTAGTTTCAGAAATTATCTCTGCCACATCATCAACTCCATTCTTTTTATTTTTTAAGAGAATTATAGCAATATTTTGTTAAAAATTCAGATTTTTTAAATCCTGAAGATTCATTGCCAGAAAAGATTTCTGGACGCGCCATTTTTTCTTTGTTTTTTCTTCAATGAAATTCATAAATTCCGCTGTATTTTCTGAAATAGTGTTTTTATCAATCATGCAGGCTGAATTTTTAGATAAAAAAAGATAAAAATAATTTTTATCGAAAATCAAAAATTGAATTTTGTCGTAGGCTATATCGCCGCTGCCTTCGCCGTAGATTTTCATTTTGTCGTCAAAAAATTCATAACTCAACACTGGAAGAGCTGTTTTTCTTGCGCTTAAATTTCGTTCCGCTCTTATCTGGCTTGGGAAATCGGGTGTTGATACAAGCCACGCGCCAAGTAAAAGCAATATTCCTTTTACAGCCAAAGGCAAAGCGAAAACTATCGCCGTTATAATCAAAGCAAAACCGATTAAAAATCTTGTTATTACACGTGTTTTATCATAGAGATAATATTGAGTTTTGTACAATTCTCCTACTGTTTTATCAGTATGAGTTATTTCAGCTCTGTATTTATATTCTGTCATGGTCATGTTTGTTTCTTAAAAAACAGCCCGAAAGAAAATTCTCCGGGCTGATTATTAGTCTTCATTCATTCCGATGAGATCAAATTTTTCAGTTGAAACAACGACATCAAATTTGTCTTGATCAGGATTTGAAAATTTTATCCAAACCGTTCTGTCAGAAAGATTGTAATACCAGCCTGATTCAGCTTCTTCCCAGTTATCACGGACAAGGAAACGCGGAATTTTTTCACCGGCAACACTCACCCAGAAAGCACCTTTTTCCTTGCTTACAACTTTCATCGTAAATTTTTTGATTGTGCAGGGATAGCTCCCTTCTTTTGCGAACGAGATAATCTTCCTGACACCTGAACGGACATCAATTTTTATTTTACAAAATTCGCCGTTTTTGTAATTTGTTGTATGTCCGTCATCGTCATAAAATACAAAACTGTTGTCATAGTCGGCTGAAACCATTAAATCAAGCTGATGGAGTTCATCTGCGACGATATGTTTAATATTATCGCTTGTCATAAAGACAGCACCGCCGCGTAAAAACATTGGTATGCTTGCAGGCGTTACGGGAATTTCAATGACTTGACCGCCCTCATAGATTTTTAGATTATCGTTCATGTCATACCATTTTGTTCCTGCAGGAAGATAGATTGTTCTTGTCTTTGCGCCTTCATCAAGAACATTTGCAACGAGAACAGAAGAGCCGAACATGAACGTGAAATTTTTGTCGCTGTAACAATTTCTATCTTCGGGAAATTCCAAAAACAGAGGACGCATAACGGGCATACCGTCAACGCTTGCTTCATACATCAATGAGTAAAGATAGGGCAGCATTTTGTATCGGAGTTCAAAGGCTTTTTGTATGAGCGTAAGATTTTCCTCGTACATCCACGGCTGAGTTACGGTGTTGTCATCATTTGCAGAGTTAAGTGTAAATCTTGGCTGGAAAATTCCGTTTTGTATCCATCTCAGCAACAATTCAGCACCGGGCGCGTGTCCTGCGAAGCCGCCTATGTCGCAGCCCATGTTCGCACAGCCTGACAGACCCATACCTAAAATCGTTGCAACATTGAATTTCAAGGTTTTCCAGTCTGTTAGATTATCTCCGCCCCAAACCTGAGCATATCGCTGGATTCCTGCGAACCCTGCGCGGTTTATGACATAAGGACGCTCGTTTGGATACACGTTTTTTATTGCATGAACAGCTGTATATGCCATCATGTTGGAATGAATTATCTTCAGCTCAGCCATTGTGCCGCCGTAACCTTCAGCATCGCATTTTGCCTCACGGTCTTCTATGCCGTCCATCTCGCAGTTGTCATTCCAAACGGTTTTTGTGCCTTTTTTTAAAATATTTTCTTCAAGAAGAACGCGCCAAGCATCACGTCCGGCATGTCCTGTGAAGTCAATGAAACGTCCTTCACCGCCCCACCATCTTCCGTAGTAGTCATTTGTGCCGTCAGATGTTTTGATAAAGGCGTTTCGTTCCTGATAAAATCCGGCATAAGGATGATTTTTCAGAACCCCTGGTTTCAAGTTGCAAATTACGTTAATGCCCTTGGAGTTCATATTTGCAAAAAACTGCTCTGGATTGGGGAAACGTTTTTTATTCCAGTTGAAAGTATAGCGAAGTCCATCGTTTTCGCCAGACGAATAGCCGGAGGCAAGCCAGAAATTATCAATGTAAATTTTTTCTTTGAGATGTTTGTCGATGACTTTGTAAATCTCTTGATCGCAGTCTTTTTCAAGCTCAGCATAATACATTGTTGAAGCACAATATCCAAGAGATTGCTTAGTTGGCAAAATTGTTCTGCCTGTAAGCCATGTATATCGCTCGATTACGCTTTTTATCTCAGGTCCGTTCAGCAAAAATAAATCAATATCTCCGCCGTCAGTCTGATAGTAGCAATAACGCTCCCAATAGCCGCTGATTTCCTGCCCCATGTCAAAAACGCAGTCATAAGAATTATTGTAAAACAACCCCAAAGCGTGTAAATTATCCTCGTTTAGCCTGATATAAAACGGGATATGTTTGTACATTGGATCGCCGTTTTCGGGGTCATGTCCGATTGCATCTTTAGGAGACATACGCATTCGTCGACCTTTTTTGTCAAGAAAACCTGTTTTTTCACCAAAACCGAAAAAGTGATCTTTCTCCCTGTCCATACAGGAGTAATGACTTAAGCGTCCGAGCTGATCTTTTTCAAAAGAACGTTCGGGCAGATCTCGATAAATACAGTTTCCAGTGGAGTCAAAAAGAGAAAAGGAAAACGGCTTTTTGTTAATTACAAGCTTTAATGTTTTTGTAAGAAAAGTCAGTGCCTTTTCCGTCTCGTCATATGAGACATCTAAAGCACTGATACGTTCGCGTTCATCTGCAAAAAGAGAGTCCAGCCTGTCTTCCCACGCAGTACGTATCAGAGCATATGACTGCTCAACAAATCTGCGCGAAAATGACACGCGGATTCTTACTATGTCATGGGTAAGGAAGACAAGCATCACATCGGCATTATCACAGTGAATTACATAGCCGTTAGCTGTCTTTTCAAGTGATAAAAATGTTTTTACCAACATAATTTACATACCTATTAAATCGAAATCCTCAAATGAAACAGTCAGCGTGATATTTCTTTTGGGATTTGGATATTTCACAAGCACGGCTTTTTTCGTTTGACTGTAGTACCAGCCTTCATTTGCGGCTTCAAATTTTCTGCGGTTAAGAAAATGTTCAAGTTTTTTATCGCCGAGAGCAACCCAATAAGGGCTTCTGTCTTTGCGAATCATTTCAACCGTTACATTTTCAACTGAATCATAATATTTGCCGCTTGAAGAAAACTCAACTTTTACAACGCTGAAACCGCTCATTTTAATTTCAGTTTTTCGGAAAATTCCATTTTGGAAATCGTTGGATACTCCGTCATCGTCATAAAGCGTAAAAGTATTGTCAATGCCTGGTACAAGCGTTAAATGCAAGTCGGTCATGTGATTCCGTTCCATACTCATTAACTGATTATCAGCCATCGGAATTATTGCACCTTCGCGAATGAACATCGGAATAGTTTCAAGAGTTACAGGAATTTCAATGTTTTGACCGCCTTCATAACACTTGAAATTGTCGTTTGCGTCATACCATTTACAACCCTTGGGAAGATAAACTTTTTTGAGTGTTGCTCCCTGCTCAATCACGTTTGCGACAAGAATATCGCGCCCGTACATAAATTCAAAACTTTCGTCATACACATTCGGATCATTCTGAAATTCATATACAAGAGCTCTCATAATGGGTGCGCCTGTGTTGGATGCTTCATATTCAGCCGAGTACAGGTACGGTGTCATTCTGTAACGTAAAAGGACTGCATCGCGTACAATTTTAGCGGAATTTCGGAACATCCAAGGCTCTGTAACGGTGTTGTCGTTGCTTGCTGAATGTATGGAAAATCTTGCCTGAAAGATACCATTCTGCACCCATCTCACAAATAATTCTTCATCAGGTGCAGGACCTGCAAAGCCGCCAATGTCAGCCCCCTCATTAGGTTGCCCCGAAAGCCCCATGCCCGTAATTATTGGTATGTTGTATTTCAAAGTTTCCCAACTTGTATAATTGTCTCCGCACCAAGTCTGAGCATATTTTTGTATGCCAGCGCTTCCGCTCCTGCAAACGATGTAAGGTCTTGCGTCTGCATTGTGTTCACGCACAGCATCTCCGCCGATTTTGCACATTAACGTACTCATAAGAGGCTTTAATTCGCCTATTGTACCGCCCGCGCCATCGAAATCAACCTTTGCATCTTTGTCAAGAATGCTGTCATACTCGCAGTTATCGTCCCATATTGAGTCAGTTCCAATATCAATCAGATTTTTGATAAGATAATCTTTCCAAACTCTTCGCGCTTCTGGATTGGTAAAATCCCAAAACGCTCCAACGCCTCCCCACCAGCAACCTTCCGCAAATTTCGATGAATCCTTGCTGTCTTTCACAAATACGCCTTTGGTGTTAAATTCATCAAATAACGGGTGTGCCAGAAGAATACCCGGTTTCACGTTGGGTACGTTTTGTGCGCCTTTCTCGTTCATTGCAGCAAAATAGGCTTTCGGATTTTTGAAGCGTGTTGTATTCCAAGTAAAAACACATCGTTTCCCGTTTTGGCTTGTGTACCCTGATGAAAGATGAAAACCGTCAATAGGGAAGCCTTCATCTTTTATAGTATCAATAAAATTTAAAACGGCATCGTCGGAATCTTTTTCAAGCTCAGGATAGTACATTGATGAACCTTGATAACCCAACGCCCTTTTCGGCAAAAGAGCTGGACGACCAGTCAACATTGTATAATTATCAACAATTTTTTTGATACAATTTCCGCCGATCATAAAAAGGTCGATGTCCCCGCCGTCAGCTTGCCAGTATGTGTAGCGCGGCCAGTAATTGCTCTTTTCGCAGCCCATGTTGAACACTGACTCATAAAAGTTGTGATAAAAGAATCCAACTGCCTTTTGAGTTTTTCTGTCGAGTTTGATGTAAAACGGGATATGCTTGTAAAGCGTGTCAGTTTTGATGGGATCATATCCCATAGCGTCTGTGGCACGCTGTCTCAGAAATGTTTTGTTTTTGTTGAGCAGACCGGCTTTTTCACCAAAACCGTAGAAGCAATCGTCCTCGTTCATTCTGCTGTAATGATTTACACGTTTATTGGAATCCAGAGTAAAAGGATTTCCTGATAATGAACTGTAAAGCTCTGTGTTTTCTGAATCGAATAATTTAATGCAGAGAGGATTTTTTTCAATGTACAACTTTAATTTTGAAGTTGAAAATACAAAATTTTTTTCATTTTCCTCAAAATTAATTTTTGCGGACTCAACTCTTGTACGTTCGTCAGCAAAAAATTCATCTAACCTGTCTTCCCATGCTGTCGTTGCAAGAACATAAGACGCTTCAGAAAATTTTTTGTCAAACGATGCTCGTACACGGATTATCTCGTCAGTAAGAAAATACAGTTTTATGTCTGCATTGTCCGTATGCAGGAGATACGAATCGCCGCAGCGTTCAAATCCTGTGATTTTTGAACAAATTTCCATTTTATAATCTCGCCTCCTGATGTTGTTTTTTACCCAAAAAGAAAGAGATTCTCCCGTACAAAATTCAGGAGAATCTTTAAAATTTTACTTAAGCCAGCCCATTCCTTTGATTAATCCCGTCCAATACGGAAGACTCAGCGAAATCTGAGGAATGTATGTTACCAAGAGCAAAGAAATTACCATTGTAATAAATATCGGCACTATGTATTTTGTAACACCTTCAATTTTTACATTGGCAACTCCGCAGCCTACGAACAGACATGAACCAACAGGCGGTGTAACTGAACCTATGCCGAGATTTAATATCAGCATTAAACCAAAATGGACATCACTCATACCAATTCTCCTTGCGATGGGAAGGAATATCGGCACAAATATAAGAACCGCAGGCGTAAGATCCAGAAACATTCCCATGACAAGCAAAAATACATTCATAATCAGCAGTATGATATAACGGTCATTGGATACACCCATAATCATTCGCGATATTGCGTTGGGAATACCGGTTCTTGCCATGACGTAAGCCATTATCGATGATGCGGCTATCAAAAACAAAATTGTAGCAGAACTCTTCATCGTGTCCGCAAGAAGATTGTAAAATGTTTTGAGATCCATTTCACGGTAAAATATCGCAAGAATACCGCAATATAAGCACATTACGACACCAGCTTCAGTAGCTGTAAAAATTCCAGACAGAATACCGCCCATTACAATTATAACCGCAAGCAGTGAAGGAATAGCTTCAAACCATATTTTAAGTGCTGAATCTTTTTCCTGAACTTCGGATTTTTTGTATCCGAGTTTTATTGCAAGAACTATTGCCATCAGTGCAACCGCAATACCGAGAATAGCACCTACAAAATATCCTCCCATGAAAAGAGCCGCAACAGATACGCCGCCAGCCGTTATTGAGTAAAGAATCAACGGTCCTGAAGGCGGTATCAAAATGCCTGTTGGAGCTGAACAAATATTGACAGCTGCTGAATAATTCGGATCATATCCCTCGTCTTTTTCAAGCGGTGAAAGAATCGAACCCATTGCCGACGTTGCCGCGACAGACGAGCCTGATACTGCACCAAAAAACATGTTTGCGAGAACATTTGTTGCCGCAAGATAGCCCGGAATGCCTCCAACAAGCAGACGTGCAAGCCTTACTAAACGGCGTGCAATTCCGCCTTTGTTCATAATGTTGCCGCCCAGCGAGAAAAACGGCAGAGCCAGTAATGAAAATGAATCAAGCCCCGAAAAACATTTCTGAGCAGCTGTAAATGCAAAACCTTCTAATGTTGTAACACCGCTGACGCATGCGGCTATAACGGACGCAATGCCTATTCCGGCTGAAATAGGAACACCTGCAAACAGCATTACAAAAAATGAAATAAACAAAACAACTGTAGCTGTAATTACCATTATGAATTTTCCACGCCTTTCTTCGTTGATTTCAGAGCTGAAAACGCTTGAATGTATTTAAGCACACGTGCAATCACAATCATAACGCCGCAAACAGGTTCGATAAGGTAAAGCGTCTTCATTGGAATACGCATAACAGAAGAAACGTTGGTAGCTGTGTTGGAAAGTTTCATGCCGCCGAAAATGAAAACGTAAATTACAAAAAACAAAATGCAGATTTCAATGAATACATTCAAAATTACTTTGAACGGACCTCTGGCTTTGTCGGTAACAAGTGTGAGCGCAAGATGTTCATCGCGGTAAAAACAATAGGCTGAACCTATCATGCCGGAAATTATAAGCACATAACGCAGGAGTTCATCGGTGAATGTTGAAGGATCTTTAAGAATCCAGCGGCTGAAAATCTGCCACGTACCAAAAGCGACAAGTATAAACATTGACAACGCCATCAGAAAACGCATGACGGCATCAAGAATTTTTTCGAGATTTTTCAAAATATCAAATCCTTTTTAATGCGAAGTTTAAGTTTAAAAAAAGAGCAGCCGCAGCTGCCCTGTCCGAAATGTTTATTTTGCTGATTGAATGCGTTCGACAAACGAGTAAGTCGCTGCATCGCCGGTCTTTAACGCTTCATACAAAGGCTGTACTGCTTTCTGGAATGCGGGCTTGTCAACGTCTGTTACGTACTGAACTTTGTCTCCGACCTGAGCTTTGACCTCATCTTCAAAATTTGCCCAAAGTCCTTTGTAATTTGCAATCATACCTGAAGCCGTATCGAGCATGACTTTTTTCTGTTCGTCGCTCATATCGTTCCAGACTTTTGTTGAAATTACAATGACATCGGGGATCATTGTATGTTCATCATAGCAATAATATTTTGTAACATCGGCGTGATCTCTGAGAGCGGTGATGTTGTTCTCCGCACCGTCGATAACACCCTGCTGCATTCCGGTGTAAATATCGCTGTAACCCATGACTGTCGCAGAGCCGCCGAACGCGTTCATCATGTCGATTGCCATCTGGCTGTCCATCGTGCGTATTTTCAAACCTTTCAAGTCAGCTGGTGTGCGCACGGCAGTATTCGCGGTGTAAAAGCAGCGTGTTCCTGATTCAAGCCATGCAAGACCGATGAAGCCGTCTTTTTCTGTGAGGTTGTAAAGATCTTTTCCGATTTCGCTGTTCATAACGCTGTAAAGATGATCTTTATCTCTGAAAACGTAAGGCACTGAAACACAATTCCAAGCTGATGCAAAATTTGAAAGAGTTCCCGCTGAAACTTTTGTCATTTCAAGCTGTCCAGCCTGAATCTGTGAAACGCAGTCAGCCTCAGAGCCGAGCTGTCCGTTGGGAATAATATTGATTGTGATTGTACCGTTTGAAGCGTTGTTCACTGCATCAGCCCATTCAGTCATTGCAATGTGGACTGCGTGATCTTCAGCGAGGTTGTGAGCGAGTGTGAGGAAAAAGTCTTTGTCAGCTGCGGAAGCTGAAACGGCAAACAGACACGTAAAAATTACAAAAAGCGACAGAAATTTTTTCATTTTATAGATTCCTCCCGTTTATAAAAAATTTTAAATTGAATTTTGAATAATTAAATTTTAGTATAATTCAAATCTATTAGCAAGAAAAATTTTTTTATAAAAAAATAAATTAAAAAAAATTTAAAAAAATAAATTAAAAAAATAAAAAAAAATTTTTTCTAAAATTTCTTTTATAATAAATTCAAAAATTTTTTAACGGAGCTGATTTTTTTTGCGCATCGTAAACACTCAGGTTGTGCTTGGTCTTTCGATATGGATTTTGGGCTTTGCCTTCATGGTAGCTGGCTGGCTTGTCGGAGAACTTTCGGAAAAATGGGGAAGACTTCCCGGAAAAATTTTGTACCGCATAGGTGCAGTCATTGTCGCTGTGCCGGTGATAGTTTTGTTGTGGAAAACTTCGGCTTTTCTTTACACAAACCGTTTTCACATCGCGACATACATAAACAACACCATTCAGTTTATTGCAGATGCTCTTAAAGTTCTTTAGCGCGGTTTTAAGTTTCCTCGCCGCTGCATTCATGCTCTATTTTCCGTATGAATGGTGCAAACGCAGGCACGAAAGCGAAAATTTTTACGGGCTTAAGTGGTTTCTGACGAAAAAATCCAGACGCGATGTTATTATTGCACTGGCAGCAACTTTAATTCCGCTGACTTTCATAACTTTTCACTGGCCTGTTGAATGGGGCGGACGGGGATTCAAGCATCCGGATTTCTGGAATGCTCTTGATGCTCTTGCTGGAGGTATCGCGGCGGCATTCATCGAAGAAACTTTTTTCCGCGGCTGGCTTCAGACTTTAACTGTGAAAAAATTCGGCGTTGTCATCGGAATTTTCACAGCGACTTTGCTGTTTGCCCTGAGTCATTTAATCGTTTTAACGGGCTGGCTTAGAGTAGCGACTTTTTTTCCCGGTCTTGTCATGGGGATTTTAAGACATCGCGGCGGCTCTGTTCTGCCGTCAATAATTTATCACGCCGTCTGCAACGTTTGGGCAGTATGGCTCGCACCGATTCCATGAAAAAAATTTTACTTTTATTTTTTTTCGTATTTGCGTTTTCATCACGCATTTACGCCGAAGATTTTATTGAAATAAAAATTCCGTGTCGTGAAAATTCCGAAGTCAAAGCAGTTTTGCCGGACGGTGAAACAGTTTTACTCGGAAAAATTTTAATGACTCCTTCAAAAACGAATTATCCTGCCTACACTGCAAGCAAATGGAGCGAACCTTCAACAGTCTGTGCTTCTGCTGTCAACGCGATTCACATTTTATTGAATGTTGAGGAAGATAAAGGAAGAATTTTGAGCCTTGTGCCGTCCGTAACGATTGCGCCTGCTGCTGTCAAAGGAGCGTTTTTTTCTATTGACTCGCCAGCCGGAACAGGAATTTTCGGAGGTTTCGCACCGCTAACAGGTTCAAAAGTTTCTATAAAACGCAACGGAGTTGAATTTCCTTTGAGCGATGTTCCGAACTCTGATGACGTTTTGATAATAAGAACGAAACTTCCGGAGTTTCCGGAATTTTTTATGGCGGATATTGAAAACAGACCGGGCGGAAGGGTCATCGTTCACGGGAAAGACGGGGCAAAAGTCATCGCGAGAGTTATTCATAAAGTCGGAGGTGTCGGACGCTTTGAGGGAACAAAATTTCAATCTGTCGGAAGGATTCGCGCTTCACATTCCGGCGTCATAGATGTTTCGACTTCAAAACGCGGTGAAATAGGCGGGATTCAGATAATGCCTCTCAAACATGCTTTGACATCAAAAGAAATGATCAACGCTTGGACTTTAACTCAGTGGATGATAATTTCACCTTTGCCCAATGCTCCTGACCTTGAAGGACATGAGCCTCTCTATAAAAATTCTTTTATTCCCGGAACTCAGTTAAAAGATAAAATGCCGGACTTATGGAGCCAATACGGACGGAAATCTTTAATTCTTTGCAGACGTAACGGCGGTGAATGGGAAAGACTTCCTGAAGTTTCTGGACGTGTTGACTATGCCTTGAAAGACATCACGCACCTGAGAATATATTTCCCGTTTTGGAGTTTGGGAATTTAACAGATGAATAGCGAAAGAAAAAAATCGTAAAGTTATCGAAAAATTTTTCTTTGTGAAAGTTTATGAATGCTAAAAAATTTTTATATTTTTGTAGTGGCAAATGTAGTGGCAAATGTAGCCCTATATAATCGAAAAATTTTTGAAAAAATTCGATTGTAAACTCAGGCAGGTTTACAATTCATTTTCGTTGAGGTGCGAAAAAATCTATTTTTACTCGAAAAAATATGCAAATCTGATTTCGCCTTTTCAGATAGACTCTATATGTTATTATACATGATATATGAAACGCAATTCATTTTCCGCTTAAAAAAAGAGACCTTCCTGCGAGTTATGATAAAAATTTTTTCAACACTGCATCGTTTTTTCGGTAAATGCTTTTGCCCTGAAAATTTGAAAATTTTTCTTGACATTAAGGTTCAAGATTGCTAATATTTGCAAGCTGTACATACAGAAATTTTGAGAGAGGAGGTGTAACCTGCTGTCAATAGGGTATAAAAAATTCCCGAATTTTTTTGAGCGTTATCTTGACAGCAGGAGTCTGTGCCGACAATTAATCAGCTCGTCCGTTTAGGACGTGAGGAGAAAAAGAGCAAAAGCAATTCTCCGGCATTACAGGGAAATCCGGCGCGTCGCGGTGTTTGCACACGTGTTTACACGATAACGCCGAAGAAGCCGAACTCAGCTTTGAGAAAAGTTGCGCGTGTAAGACTTACAAACGGTATTGAAGTTACATCGTATATTCCCGGAATCGGGCATAATCTGCAGGAACACTCGGTTGTGCTTGTCCGCGGAGGACGTGTAAAAGACTTGCCCGGTGTTCGTTATCATATTATAAGAGGAACTCTTGACTGCGGAGGAGTCGAAAACCGCAAGAGAAGCCGCTCGAAATATGGTGCGCGTAAACCGAAGGCAAACTAGGAGGAACATTAATTATGCCGAGAAAAGGTCATATTAAAAAACGTCCGCCAGTACCGGATATAAGATTTAACAACGCAGCCGCATCAAGATTTATCAGTGCATTGATGCAGGGCGGCAAACGCAGTCTCGCCGAGAAAATTTTCTACGGTGCATTAGAGGGAGCTGCTGAGAAACTTGGCGTAGAACCCTTTGAAGTTTTTGAAAAAGCAATGGCTAATGTAACTCCGAACATCGAAGTTCGTCCGAGAAGAGTCGGCGGTGCTACATATCAGGTGCCTGTCGAGGTTACTCCCGAAAGAGGCGTACAGCTTTCGATTCGCTGGATCGTTTCATTTGCCAGAGCCAAAAAGGGAATGCCTATGCATGAAAGACTTATGCGTGAATTGATGGACGCTTATAAAAATGAAGGAGCTTCTATTAAAAGACGTGATGATACTCACAGAATGGCAGAAGCTAACAGAGCGTTCGCACATTACCGCTGGTAAGTTAAAAATTTAATTTTGCAGGTGTGTATTTTTGGAAATCACTAAAGTCAGAAATATAGGAATCGCAGCGCATATTGATGCTGGAAAAACAACAACAAGCGAGCGAATCTTATATTACACAGGAAGTAATTATAAAGTCGGCGAAGTCCATGAAGGCACAGCTACAATGGACTGGATGGAGCAGGAGCGTGAGCGCGGTATCACGATAACTTCAGCTGCCACTACATGCGCGTGGAAAGGTTTTACTATAAACTTGATTGATACGCCAGGACACGTGGATTTTACAGTTGAAGTCGAGCGTTCAATGCGTGTTCTTGACGGTGCTGTCGCTGTCTTCTGTGCAGTCGGTGGCGTTGAGCCTCAGTCTGAAACAGTATGGCGGCAAGCTGACAAATATCACGTTCCGCGAGTAGCATTCGTCAACAAAATGGACAGAATAGGCGCGGATTTTGCTTCAGTTGTCAAGGCTATGCGTGAAAGACTTGGAGCAAACGCGATACCTTTGCAGTTGCCAATAGGTGCTGAAGACGATTTCGCCGGAGTTGTGGATTTAATTGATCAGAAAGCGTTGTTTTTTTCGGGTGTTTTAGGTCAGCCTCCTGCTGAGGGAGCAATCCCGCCTGAGCTTGCAATGGCAGCTAAACAGGGACGCGATAACATTATCGAAGCTCTTTCAGATTACAGCGATGATTTAATGACCCTCTATCTTGAAGGAACGCCCGTAAGTTCGGAGTTAATCCGCAAGACTTTGCGCGAAGCCGTTATAAATCTGAAGGCGGTTCCCGTTCTTTGCGGTTCAGCTTTCAAGAATAAATGTGTAGAGCCTTTGCTTGATGCGGTTGTCGAATATTTACCAAGTCCAATCGATCTGCCGCCTGTTAAGGGTGTATTGCCGTCTGACTCTGAAAAGGAAGTTGAAAGACACAGCAAACCCGATGAGCCTTTTACTGCATTGGCTTTTAAGGTTGCCGTTGACCCGTTCCTTGGAAAATTATTTTTCCTTAGAGTGTATTCGGGAAAACTCGAAAAAGGCAGCGTTGTTTACAATACGACTTCGGGACAGCGCGAACGCATCGGGCGTATTATGAGAATGCACTCGAACAAACGCGAGGACATTGACTCCATGGAAGCCGGAATGATCGTTGCAGTGCCTTCATTAAAGTCTACAAAGACCGGTGATACTCTTTGCGATGAGGGCAACCAGATTGTTTTGGAAAGTCTTGAATTTCCTGAGCCTGTTATCTCGCTTGCCGTTGAACCTGCAACACAGCAGGACAAAGTGAAACTTGCGAAAGGTCTCAACGCTCTGGCAGATGAAGACCCGACTTTCAAAGTCCACAACGATGAAGAGAGCGGTCAGACAGTAATTTCAGGAATGGGAGAACTTCACCTTGAGATTATCGTTGACAGATTAAAACGTGAATTTGGCGTTGATGTCAAAGTCGGCAATCCTCAGGTTGCATATCGTGAAGCAATCCGCAAGCCCGCACACGCTGAAGGAAAATATATTCGCCAGTCAGGCGGTCGCGGTCAATACGGACACGTTGTATTTGACATTGAACCGCACGAAGAAGGAAAATTCGAGTTCGTTGATAAAATTGTCGGCGGTGCAATTCCGAAAGAATTTATCACAGCCGTTGAAAAAGGACTTGAAGAGGCTGTACAGTCAGGAGTTCTCGGCGGTTATCCCGTTATCGGCGTAAGAGTTACTCTCGTTGACGGTTCGTATCACGAGGTTGACAGCTCCGAAATGGCATTTAAGATCGCTGCTTCAATGGGTTTCAAGGAAGCGATGAAGAAAGCCGACCCGGTTTTGATGGAACCTGTTATGAAAGTCGAAGTCGTAACGCCTGAAGATTATGTCGGAGATGTTATCGGCGATTTATCATCGAGACGCGGAAGGATCGACGGCATGAACGTTCGAGCCAATGCAAGAGTCATAGATGCTTTTGTTCCTTTGGTTGGAATGTTCGGATACGCGACTGATTTAAGAAGCAAGACATCAGGTCGTGCGAATTACTCGATGCAGTTTGATCACTACGAGCAGACACCTGTTGAAGTCAGTGAAAAGATTTTGCAGGGAAAGATTTAATTTTTGTAAAAGGAGAAATGAATTATGGCAAAAGAAAAGTTTGAGCGCAACAAGCCTCACTTGAATATCGGAACGATTGGACACATTGACCACGGTAAGACAACACTTACAGCGGCTATCACAAAATGTCTCGCCACACAGAGCTACGCTGAGTTCACGGCTTATGACATGATCGATAAAGCCCCCGAAGAAAGAGAACGCGGCATTACAATCAACATCGCACACGTTGAGTATCAGACAGACAAACGCCACTATGCACACATCGACTGCCCGGGGCACGCCGACTACATCAAGAACATGATCACAGGCGCAGCTCAGATGGACGGTACTATTCTCGTTGTCAGCGCGGCAGACGGTCCTATGCCTCAGACACGTGAGCACGTTCTTCTTGCCCGTCAGGTCAACGTTCCTGCAATCGTTGTATTCATGAACAAGACTGACCAGGTTGATGATCCTGAACTTCTTGATCTCGTTGAAATGGAAATCCGTGAACTTCTTAACAAGTACGATTTCCCCGGCGATGATACACCGATCATCCGCGGTTCAGCACTTGAAGTCCTTGAAAAAGGCAACGGAACACGCGAAGATCCTATCTGCAAACCCATTTGGGATTTGATGGACGCTTGCGATAATTTCATTCCCGAACCCGTCCGCGATATTGATAAACCGTTCCTTATGCCTATCGAAGACGTATTTACAATTTCAGGACGCGGCACAGTTGTTACCGGACGTGTTGAGCGCGGCATAATCAATGCTGGCGAACCCGTTGAAATCATCGGAATGAAGAGAGACACACAGAAGAGTGTTGCAACATCGCTCGAAATGTTCAGAAAGATTCTTGACAACGCCGAAGCCGGAGATAACGTAGGTGTTCTTCTTCGCGGTATTGACAAGACAGATGTTGAGCGCGGACAGGTTCTTGCAAAGCCGGGTACAGTTACGCCTCATACGAAATTCAAGAGCGAAGTTTACGTCTTAAAGAAAGAGGAAGGCGGCAGACACACACCGTTCTTCGCAGGATACAAGCCGCAGTTCTATTTCAGAACGACAGACGTTACCGGCAACATTAAGCTTCCTGAGGGCGTTGAAATGGTTATGCCCGGCGATAACGCGACATTTGAAGTCGATTTGATCGTGCCGATCGCCATGGAAGAAGGACTTCGTTTCGCAGTTCGTGAAGGCGGACACACAGTCGGAGCAGGAGTCGTAACTCAGATTATCGAGTAATAAAAAGCCGGTAGAAAAATTATGGCACGCAAAATCCGCATTCGTTTAAAGTCTTTCGATCACAAAGTGCTTGATACGTCAGCATTACAGATTGCAGAGACGGCGCAGTCAACAGGAGCGAGAGTTTCAGGTCCTATTCCTCTTCCTACTGAAGTCGGAAGGATCACGATTCTGAAATCGCCTCACAAAGACAAAGACGCACGCGAGCAGTTTGAAATCCGTACGCACAAGAGATTGATCGACATTATTGAACCGACACAGAGAACAATGGACGCTCTGATGCAGTTAAATCTTGCGTCAGGTGTGGACATTCAGATTAAATTTTAGTTTGTTTAAGGAGAATTTTTCATTATGTCAATAGGGATTCTGGGGAAAAAACTCGGAATGACACAGATATATGACTCCGAAGGGCAGGCCGTAGCTGTTACGGTCGTCCTTGCGGGTCCGTGTTCTGTTGTTGCGCTGAGAACCCCTGAACAGAACGGATATTCCGCCGTTCTTCTCGGCTTCGGGGCTGTAAAAGCTCATAAGCTGTCCAAACCGCAGAGGGTTATGTTTGAGAAATTGAAACTCGAACCCAAAAAGACACTTCGGGAATTTAGGCTTGACGATGTGAAGGTGTGAAGGGCTATGAAGTCGGGCAGGAACTCAAAGCTGACTTGTTTGAAGCCGGAGAAAAAATCAACGTCAGGGGCATTTCCAAAGGTAAAGGCTTCGCAGGTGTTATGAAGCGTCATCACTTTGGCGGTCAGCAGTTCAGCCACGGTACTTCGGTCGAACACAGACACGGAGGTTCAAGCGGTGCAATTTCGTATCCCGGTCGTGTATTTCCGGGCAAGAGAATGCCTGGACACATGGGCAGCGATAACGTTACCGTCAAAAATCTCACTGTCATGGCTGTAGATATTGAGAATAATTTGCTTTTGGTAAAAGGTGCAGTTCCGGGCGCGAAAAACAGCCTGCTTGCCCTCTACAAACACGCATAAGGAGGGAAAGAGATACTATGCCTTTTGTAAAAGTTTATGAGTTCACAGGCGAAAGAGCCGGAGAAATGGAACTTTCAGCTGAAGTTTTTGACACTCCTGTTCATATGCCCGCAATCCATCAGGTTGTAGTGGCGCATCTGGCAAACTGCCGTCAGGGAACTCACAGTACAAAGACCCGCGGAGATGTTTCAGGCGGCGGCAAAAAGCCTTGGAGACAGAAACACACAGGTCGCGCACGTCAGGGAAGCACACGTTCGCCTATCTGGGTGCACGGCGGTGTTGCTCACGGACCTCATCCGAGAGATTATCATCAGAAAGTCAACAAGAAAGTCCGTCAGCTTGCGTTGAGGAGCGTTCTTTCTGATAAAGTCCGCGAAGATTTAATGTCAGTCGTTAAAGGTTTTGACGCAATCGAGAAACCGTCAACAAAGGCTGTGAAAAATTTATTCACCGCTCTCGGTGTCGGAAAAACTCTCGTGATTTATCACAGCAACGCTTTTAACGTAACGCGTTCAGTCAGGAATTTACCCGGTGCGAAGTGCATCAACGTTGCAAGCATTAACGTTTATGACATTCTCAACGCCAAAAACCTGATAGTAACACCCGAGGTCGTAGCGAAAATCGAGGAGGTATATTCAAAATGAATTTAACTGCTCACGATATAATCATTCGCCCCGTCATAACGGAAAAATCGAGTTCACTTATGGCACTTGGCAAATACACGTTTGAAGTTCACAAGAGCGCGAACAAAATTCAGATTCGCAATGCTATTGAGGAAGTCTTCAATGTCAAAGTCGCAGGCGTGAATACGATCAACGTAAAGGGCAAGCTGCGCCGCCGCGGAATGGCAAAGGGATATACACGCTCGTGGAAAAAAGCGATAGTAGCCCTCAAACCGGATCAGCATATCGAGTTCTTCGAGGGTGCTTCGATATAAAACAGGAGAAACACGAAAATGTCAATTAAACAGTTTAAGCCGTACACGCCCGCACGCCGCCATATGAGCATTCAGGGTCGCGAGGACATTACGGCAGACAAACCGGAGCGTTCGCTTGTTGTCCATCTCCGCAAGCACGGAGGTCGTAACAATACAGGTCGTATCACGATGCGCCACATCGGCGGAGGACACAGGAGAGCCTACCGTATTATAGATTTCAAGCGTGAGAAATTAGGCATTCCCGGCAGAGTTGCAACGATCGAATATGATCCCAACCGCAACGCCAGAATCGGTCTTATTAATTACGTTGACGGCGAAAAACGTTATATCATCATGCCTAAGGGCTTGAATGTCGGCGATATGATTTATTCAGGACCGGAGAGCGATATTACTCCCGGCAACGCCCTGAAACTCAAAGACATTCCCGTAGGTACGGTGATTCATAATATTGAGCTTCAGCCCGGTTGCGGCGCAAAGCTTGTCCGTGCGGCAGGCACATCGGCGCAGTTGATGTCCAAAGAGGGCAAATATGCATATATCAGAATGCCGAGCGGTGAACTCCGTTTGATTCTTTTAGAGTGCATGGCTACCGTTGGACAGGTCGGTAACGAAGATTACGATAACATTTCGTGGGGCAAGGCAGGCAAAACGCGCTGGAAAGGGCGCAGACCTTCAGTCCGCGGAATGGTTATGAACCCTGTGGATCACCCGATGGGCGGCGGTGAAGGAAAATCAAAATCCAACAAACACCCTGTCTCACCTTGGGGAACTCCTGCAAAGGGTTACAAGACACGCAAGCGCAAGCCTTCAGACAGGCTGATTATCCGCAGGCGTTATGAAAAGTAAAAGGAGCTG
>CAJODX010000007.1 GCA_905233295.1 uncultured Synergistales bacterium
ATGTTTATGAGCGGCCTGACATTTTCAAACAGCATAGCTGGCGTGAACGCGAAAATATAAGGAACGATGAACGCGCCTATCGCGAGTTTTGTTGCGTTGAAAGCCGTCTTCATCGGAGGAGCTTTTGCAATCGCCGAACCAGCGTAAGCCGCCAATGCAACAGGAGGTGTTATATCCGCGACAATACCGAAATAAAAGACAAAGAAATGCGCACAGATTTTTTCAATTCCGATTGCCGGAGCCATAAGGATAGGCGCACATGTCGCAGCCATAATGCAGTAGTTTGCTGTCGTAGGAACTCCCATTCCCAAAATTACGCAGCATATCATCGTCAGGACTAACGCTATGAAAGCATGTCCGCCCGAAACGTTCACGACCATCGTTATTAATTCCGAAGCAAGCCCCGTTGATGTTATGCAGCCCGCAACAAGTCCAGCCATTGCACACGCCACAGCTACGGTTATTGTTCCTCGACCGCCGGCTTCAAGAGCGTCAAGAATTTTTCGCGGTGTTATTCTTTCATCGCTGTTCAGAAATCCCACAACGATTGCAAGACCGATAGCTATCGCCGCAGAAAACTGCATCGTGTAAATATTCATCGAGACCATTACGACAAGAACGATTAAAGGCAACAGCAGATAAACTTTCGGAAGAAGTTTTATGATTCGCGGCAATTCTTCACGAGGAATACCTTTCAAGCCGAGTTTTTTCGCTTCAAGATGGACGGCGATGTAAATCCCTGCAAAATATAAAACCGCAGGCAAAATCGCTTTCAATGCAACCTGAGAGTAAGGTATCCCCATATACTCAGCCATTAAGAAAGCCGCGGCACCCATTATCGGAGGCATTATCTGACCGCCCGTTGACGCTGCAGCCTCGACTGCACCGGCAAACTCAGGTTTATATCCCGTGCGTTTCATCATCGGAATCGTTACAGAACCTGTTGTAACGGTGTTGCCGACTGACGAGCCTGAAACCATTCCGCACAGTGCCGAAGAGATGACCGCGACTTTTGCAGGACCGCCTGCTGAAGCTCCGGCGAGAGCGTTCGCAAGGTTTATGAAGAAAGCTGAAATTCCGGTACGTTCAAGAAACGCTCCGAAGATTATAAACACAACAATATATTTTGCGCAGACTTCAATCGGAGTGCTGCGGAGTCCGTCTCCTGTCGAATAAAATAAATCGTAAATGACCTTTCCGAACCTCACTGTTGAGAACGCGTAAACCATCAATGCTCCTACGACACACAAAATCGGAATGCCGACACAGCGGCGGCAAAGTTCCATTGTCGATAAAATTGCAAGCACAGCCATCGCTATCATTAAATGATAATTCGGGTTTCGAGGGCTTGTTACACGAAGGGCAAGTTTGATGATGCTCTCAGCGTTCCACGCAAAATAAAAAAACGGAATTGCGCCTGCAAGCATTATTAAAATGTCATAAAACGGAATTGAATTTACACGCGGCACTGCGTCAAAAGCAATCGGGATTGAAATTGAATCGCTCAGCCCCTGTCTGACTTCACCAGAAGATTTTTTTATCGGGTAATGCAGATAGCCGAGAATCAAAATTAATCCGAGAAAAATATTCAGTCTTATTTCAGGCATAGCCGTGCTAAAAAGAGTTACATAAATGCAGTACAGCGAAAACAGTGCTGAAAGACATTTTATAAATACAGCGGGTCTGCCTTCCCAAATCCTGACGTTTGATTCGCGGTCATATTTTTTCATTACCGCGTCAACATCGGCTTCAATGCTGCTGGAAATTTCCTGAGCTGTTAAAGTCTGTTCGTCCATAAAATTTTTTTCTCCTTCCTTTTAATTTTTTAAAAAAAACGGCTACAGCAAAACGCCGCAGCCGCTCTGAAAAATTTACGCGAAATTACTTTCCGGCGACTTTGATTCCTTTTTCGCCAAAATATTTCACCGCGCCTTTATGATAAGGCACTGCTGTGTAGCTTGCTGCGAAATTCAAATTGAGTTCAGCGCCTTTAGCGTGAGCAGCTGTAATCTCGTCAACGTTCTCAAAAATTCCGTAGAGGAAATTGTAAACATCCGTCTCCGAAACATCATCAAGAGCAATAACGACTGCTCCGACTGCCACTGTTACGGTATCTTCGTCAGTGCCGTAAACGTCTTTTTTAATAACATTCATTGAATAATAGGGAGACTCGGCGATTAAATTCAAAACGTGTTCATCATCAAAGCCGACAAGATAAACCTTTTTTGTTGTTGCAAGCGAGGTTACCGCTGTCGTTGGCGCACCGGCAACGATGAATGCAGCATCGATTTTTCCGTCCTGCAGTGCTTCAACACTGTCTCTAGGTCGGCTTAATGTCTTTCTCAACGTCAAGCCCGTAAACTTTAAGAACGTCAACGGCGTTGAAATAAACTCCCGAACCTGCCGCTCCGATTGAAACGTTTTTGCCTTTAAGATCTGCAACCGTTTTGATGTCAGGATTAAGCGTTACAATCTGAACCTGTTCCATGTAAAGATTTGCGACTGTTGAAAAATTGTCGTATTTATCATCGAAAAGTCTTGTGCCTCTGTATGCATATGCACCAACGTCTGACTGTGTGAACCCGAGCTGTGCATCGCCGTCATCCATTGCTTCAATGTTTGCCTTTGAACCGCCCGAGGTGATAGCCGTAACTGTTGTTGAAGTTTTTTCGCCGACTTTGCCGGCAAGAACACCGCCGAAGCCGTAGTATGTTCCCTGTGCGCCGCCGGTCGTGAAAATTAATTTTGTACCGCCGGGCAACGCATCAGCAAAAGCCGCACCTGCTGTTATCATGGCAAGGACTAAAGAGAGGAAAATAATTTTCTTCATTGTTTCATTACCTCCTGAAAAATTTTTTAAGTCGCGGATATTTTAACACGCCTGCAAAATTTTATTCCGCGGCAAGCACACAGGCTCTGACGATAACGTCAACAGCTTCGCCCTTCGTTACAGGTCTTCCGTAATAAAAAGTCCCGTCAATCGTATAAACATTCAGAATCCCTAAATATCCGAGCGTCGTAACATAATCTGAATTTCGATTTTTTTCGACTTTAAACGGAATTTTCGCGCCTTTTTTGCCAGTCCCGCGTGAAATATTTTTCAATGCTGGGAAAGTTTCGCAGACAATCCTCGCAAGTTCGCCGCGTGAAATCAATTTATCTTTTTCAAGCCCCGAAGGCGTGATTTTTTTCTTTATTTTCAACGCGTCCTGAGCGCGTGAGAGCATTTCACGGACATCAACAGTCGAAACAAGGTCATTAACTCCAAATTCGCCCTTGTCATCGCCTTTTATTATCGCCATTTCCCATACAGGGTCATCAAAAAGAGCGAGATTAAATGACGCTGTATGAGGATATTCCTTCGGCGCGACAATACCGTAGAGATTTGAAATCTGCACGCTTTTATTTAATGAATGTGTTTCAGGAACATCTGTATAATTGCAAAGAGAAAGATTAACGCCTGAATTTAATAATTCCCACTGCACGACAAGCGGATGAATCTCACGCGGATGTTTTTTTTCACGCACTGCAACCGCAGCTAGAGCCCCTGCTGCCTGCCCTGTCATCATCGTGATAGGCTGAAGCCTTAAAGCCCCCTGCGCAAGTCTTGACATTGATAAATTTTTTTCCGCGGCTATGAATCCGTCTGTGTCTTTGGGAATCAAAATGTTCATAGGAACCTGAAAAGGTCCTCGCGGTCTGTTGATGAAAGCGGTGTTGGCTCGTTCATCTAAATCCCATTCCATGTCAGCGTCAGAGTTTGCTCCGTGAAGGTCAAGAATGTAACCTCCTATTGCAATAGCGTCCGAAAATTCATGGCTTGTCTGTCCGTCTCTGTAACTCAGAGAATTTTGCAAAAGTTCGTGAGATGTCAGAATGTGTGAGCCGACAATACGGCGCGATTCACGCACATACGGGATAACGGGCATACGTTTGGCGATTTCCTGCCATTCATACGGGAGGTCTCTGGCGGCTTCAGGAAGGATTCTGTTTTTATATTCATCGTCAGCAACGCTCCATTCCTCGCCGAGTTCGTTCTGAATGTAATATATGAAATTAAGCGTTTTTATTAATGCCTCGCGTTCGATTTCCTTCCGCAGCTCTCTGTCTTCAAGATATGCAATCGGAAGTCCGCGTTTACCGTTCCATGCGTATGTTCCCGGATAGTCGTTGCCCCAATTTAAAACGGTTTTTGTTATATATTCGCGGTTTTCTTTGTCAGCGTCATAGCTGTACGGGTTCATGCTGTCCGGAAGCCCTCTGTACGCGTTGTGAGTTACGAAATTCACTGGTGTCTCAACAGGGTAGGTGTTCCTGAAATTGAAGCCGTCCGCTGAAACATAGCTTTCGTAGTTTCTTTTCGCAAGCTCGTAACCTGGCAAAGGCTCACGGGGTTTCAAATAGTCCGGAACACTCGGCATATATTTATGAATAACGGCAGTCCATGTTATTTCCTGTACCATGGAATCGGGATTTAAAAACGGAGAAACGGAATTTCCGACTCTGTACGGAATTTTACACAGAGGGATCATATCGCCGTATTCTGTCGCATCAATCAGAATTTTACATGCGTAACGCCGTTCGCCCTCGATTGTTTTCACCGTAACGCCGGTGATTGTATTTTTATTTTGATTCACGCTGACTATCTCGGAGTTCATTAAAAATTCGAGCGTGCCTTTACGCCTTGCCTCATTTATTAAATTTACGAGAACCTCCTGTCCGATATGAGGTTCAAAAGCGAAACTTGTTGAAGTCCAGTAGCACGTTCCCATTGACTTGCCGCGAAAATCGTAATAATTCTGCAGCCTTGAAATTAATTCACGGTATAAACCGCTCTGCTGACGGCTTTTATCGTCCATGGTCGAAACTCCCGCCGCTGTTGCCTGTCCGCCTATCCATGTGCTGGGCTCTACAACAAGAACGCTTGCCCCCATCCGCGCTGCCTGTATAGCCGCTGAGATTCCGCCTGTGCCCGCTCCGGCTATGATGATGTCATATGAATTTCTCGCAGACCTTCTCGCCGCTCCAAATGCTGCTGAAGATACGAAAATAAGAACTGATATAATAAAAATAAAAAACACGCGCAGACTTTTTCCTGATTTCAAATTTCAAACACTCCCAAAACGAATTATCTTGTCAATGATACACCCGACAGCTAAAATATGAATCAAAAATTTTTTTCCGGAGGCAGTAAAATTTCACACGGACATTTTATGAAGAGAGCTTTGGAGCTGGCTTCCAACGGCAGGGGAGGAACCTCGCCGAACCCGATGGTCGGCTGTGTTATCGTAAAGGACAATGAAATTATCGGCGAAGGCTGGCATCACCGTTGCGGAAATCCACACGCTGAAATCGAAGCTCTCAATGACGCTCAGGCACGAAATAAAAATGTAAAAGGCTCGATGGTTTACGTATCTCTCGAACCGTGTTCGCATTACGGAAAAACTCCGCCGTGCGCAGACCGTCTTGTCAGAGAAAACGTCGCTGAAGTTATCGTTGCAATGCGCGACCCTAATCCGAAAGTCAACGGAAAAGGCATTGAAATTTTGCGTAAGGCTGGAATAAAGGTTACGGAACTCAATGAATTTGAAGCTGAAGCAAAAAATCTTAACCGGGGATTCGTTTTCGTTCAAAAATACAAAAGACCTTTCGTAACGCTCAAGGCGGCTTTGAGTCTTGACGGAAAATTTTGTCTTGCCAACGGCGAAAGCAAATGGCTCACAGGCATTGAGGCACGCGCAAAAGCCCATGAAATCCGAGCAATGAATGACGCTGTTTTAGTCGGTATCGGCACAGTACTCAAAGACAATCCCGAACTGACAGTAAGGCACGTAAAAGGCGTAAATCCCAAACGAATAATTTTAGATTCAAATTTAAGGACACCGCCGGACGCGAAAATAATTTCAGATGACGGCAAATGCATAATCCTCACACGCTGCAATGACGAAAATAAAATTTCAAAATTAAAGGATTCAGGCGCGGAAGTCGTAACCCTCGCTGAACTCAGCGTGAAAAATGTTTTAGATTCGCTCACTGAACACGGAATATTAAATCTTATGGTCGAGGGCGGTGCTGAGGTTTTGAGTTCATTTATAAAGAGCGGTCTCGCGGATTGCGCGGATTTTTTCTATGCTCCGAAAATTTTCGGCGAAGGCAAAGGATTTGAGTTCAGCATGAATTTTAATTCACCAAGCGAAGCTTTTTCACTGCGCGACGTTCAGACAAAACTCTGCGGCAAAGATATTTTAATAGAAGGAAGATTTTCATGTTCACCGGACTTATAGAGAGGACAGGCACAGTAAAAAAATTTTTTCAGAGCGGGGAATTTTACACTCTTGCGATAGAAGCTGAAAATTTTTCGGGCGAACTCGTTAAAGGTCAGTCCGTTTCGGTCAGCGGCGCGTGTCTGACAGTTACAAGGAACGATTCAAAATCCTTTGACGTTCAGATGATGCGCGAAACTTTTAACAGAACATGGTTTGGGAAATCCCTGCGTGCCGGAACAAAACTGAATCTTGAACGCGCAATGAGACTTACAGACAGGCTTGACGGACATCTCGTTTTGGGACATGTTGACGGAGTCGCTAAATTGACTGAACTCAAAGGCACGTCTGTAAAAGAGGCTTTTTTTGCTCCTGAAGACAGAAATTTACTGCGCGGCATCGTTGAAAAAGGTTCAGTCGCGATTGATGGCATAAGTCTTACTGTTATCAATGTCAGCAGCAAAAATTTTTCCGTCGGGCTTATCCCCGAAACTCTCGCCGGCACAACGCTCGGAAATATCAAGCCCGGAAATTTTGTAAATCTTGAGACTGACATTTTAGGAAAATATGTTGCTCGCCTGACGGGTTATAATTCCGAAAGAGAAAACGGAAATTATTTAGCTTCTCTTTTGGAAATGTAAATTTAAAAGGAGTGAAAATAAATTGATTGGAGTTAAAAAAAATTAAAAATGGATTGCCGTAAACATAATCACGAATACGAAATTATAATAAACAAGCCTGAATATAAACGGGTTGAAAGAAAACTCGAAGTTAAAATTCCTACTGAGTGGGGCGAATTTAACGTTTTTGCGTACAGAGGCATTGACCATGATGACGATGCACATACGCATTTAGCCTTGACAATGGGCGATATTTCAACTCCCGAGCCTGTCCTGACCCGTGTACACAGCGAATGCTTCACTGGCGATGTTTTAGGTTCGCTGCGATGCGACTGCGGACCTCAGCTTCATACGGCTCTGAAAATGATTGCGGACGAAAAACGCGGCGTTTTGCTCTATATGCGTCAGGAAGGTCGCGGAATAGGCTTGCTGAATAAACTTCGTGCATATAAACTTCAAGATGCCGGGCTTGATACTGTTGACGCAAATGTTGCTTTAGGATTTCCTCCGGATATGCGTGAATACGGAACGGGCGCGGAGATTCTTAAAGACCTTGGATTAAAAAAAATCCGTCTTATGACGAACAATCCCGGAAAAATTTCAGGGCTTGAACAGTACGGCATCGAAATTACTGAAAGAGTTCCGATTTTAATCAAGCCCAACGAGTTCAACGAAAAATATTTAAGCACAAAAGAATTTCGTATGGGACATTTAATGAAGGAGAATTTACAGAAAAATGAAAATCACTGAGGGAAAATTAATCGGCACAGGGCTGAAAATCGCTATCGTTGCTTCACGTTTCAACGAGCTTGTAACATCACGCCTGATTGACGGCGCAAAAGACACTCTGCTCCGCCACGATGTTTCAAACGGCTCGATTGACATTTACTGGGTACCCGGTGCGTGGGAGCTTCCTTTGACTGCGAAAGAGATTGTGCTGTCAGGAAAATATGACGCCGTGATAGCGTTAGGCGCAGTTATCCGCGGCGACACTCCGCATTTCGATTACGTTGCGGCTGAAGCTTCAAAAGGACTTGCGGCTGTCGGACTTGAACACAGAGTTCCTGTTCTGTTCGGCGTTCTGACATGCGACACCCTCGATCAGGCTTTACTCAGAGCCGGAAGCAAAGCCGGAAACAAAGGCTCTGACTGTGCGCTCGGAGCAATCGAAATGGCAAATTTATTGAGAAATATCCGCAAAGATTCATTAAACAACGAAAGGAACGAACAGATCTGCAATGCTTGATATAAAATATATCCTCGCCAACAAAGACGAATACGCTGCGGTGTTAAAAAACCGCCATCACGATTTTAATCTCGACATTCTTGACGGACTTGACGCAAAACGCCGGAAAATCATCGGCGAAACAGAAGACCTCAAGGCAAAACGCAACGAAGGCTCAAAAAAAATCGGGAATGCTAAAAATAATCCCGGTCTTGATGTCAACGCTCTCAAAGCTGAAATTAAAGAAATCGGCGAAAAAATTAAATCTCTTGACACCGAACTTGCCGAAGTCGAAACAGAGCTTCACAATCATTTAATGACCCTTCCGAACACTTTAAGCGCAACAACGCCTATTGGTAATGACGAAAATGACAATCCTGTCGTTCGGAAATGGGGCGAACCGAAAAAATTTGATTTTGAGCCTAAACCCCACTGGGATGTTGCTGAGGCATTAGGCATAATGGATTTTGAAAAAGGCGTTATGCTCGCACAAAGCCGCTTCACCGTCTTAAAAGGACTGGGCGCAAGAATGGAACGTGCGCTCGTGAATTTCATGCTGGACATGCACACGAAAAAACACGGCTATCTCGAAGTCGAGCCTCCTTTCATGGTGCGTTCGGCGATTCTCGAAGGAACAGGACAGCTTCCGAAATTTGCAGAAGACTTATATAAACTCCAGAACGATGACTTATGGCTCATTCCGACTGCTGAAGTTCCATTAACGAATCTGAACCGCGAATCTATTCTTGAAGAAAAAGATTTGCCGCTGTATTACACTGCATACACTCCGTGTTTCAGACGCGAGGCTGGCAGCGCGGGGCGTGATGTCCGCGGGTTGATGAGACAGCACCAGTTTGACAAAGTTGAAATGGTGAAAATCTGCACCCCTGAGACAAGCTATGACGAACTCGAAAAATTAACAAACAACGCCGGCGAAGTTCTCGAAGCCCTTGAACTCCCGTACAGAGTCGTGAATTTATGTTCTGGCGACATTGGCTTCGGCTCGTGCAAGACTTACGACCTTGAGGTCTGGTTGCCTTCACAGGACAAATACCGCGAGATAAGCTCGTGTTCAAACTGCGAAGATTTTCAGGCACGGCGGATGAATTTGCGTTACAGACCCGCAGACGGCGGCAAAATAAGATTCGCTCATACTCTCAATGGCTCAGGCATTGCTGTCGGCAGGACGTTGATCGCGGTCATCGAAAATTATCAGAACGAAGACGGCAGCGTTACAGTTCCGAAAGCTCTTGTGCCCTACATGGACGGGCTTGAACGCATTGAACTCTGATATTATCCGGCTCATAGCCGGCTGTGTTTTTACTTCCGTGCTGTGTGTTGCGGTTCAGTTTTTCATAAAAAGGAATCTTGATTCGCGCCAGTACGGATATTTTCGCGATATAGTTTTAGCCGGTGCGTGGCTTGTTTTGGCGTTATGGTTCGGGAGTTTTGAAGCGCGTGTTACGGTCTGCTGTGCTATGCTCGCGTGTTTTGCCGGAATAGCCGAAACCGTTTACAAAAATTCCGGCTGGAGATTCTTTTATCCCGTGATAGGCGCATTGTGCGCGTATTTCGGACCTTCAGTGAGTTTTATAAGATTTCCTGACGGCGAATATATATATCTTGACCCTACTGTTTCTTTTATAACGGGAACAGTATGGTTCAGTTTTTTCCCATTTATATTCAGGTATCTTGACGAAATTCCGGGACTTGTCGGGCATGTTCTTGCGGTAACGTTCGTGCTGATGCTTGCGGCATGTATCGCAACGGGCGGAGGAGCTTTCTTTATGACATTAGCCGGGCTTTCTCTGCTCGTGGCATTCTGGAGTCGTTTCGGAAATTTATACCGTCAAGCAGGCAGCGCAATGGCTTCAATGTGGGGTGTCATAGCCGCAGGTACAGCGTTTATCAGCAACACAAAAGGAATCGTTTTAAGCACGGTATTGTTTTTATCGTTAGGACTTTTTGCTATTCCCGTTACGGAAATATTTTTTAATTTTGTCCGTGAGATTTTTACGGATTCTGAAAATCCTGAAAATGTTGCTCAGTCCGGCGAAAAAATTTATTCGCAGATGTTGAGCGGCGGTGTTGAACACCCCGAAGCCGTTCAGTCTGTTGCGGGTCTTTGCGCTTTGACGAGCATAGCCGCAGCGTGGGAGAGATGGTTCATTGCCATGATAATCGTTACGGTCGTTTTCATATTCAGACATTCGCGCAGAAAAAACGATCAAAATCATCCGATGTTATGGGGCGTAAAATTCGACAATGTGTCAATGAACTACGCAATTTCAAAGGCACGCGGTCTTATTTCAAATCCTGAGGGCGATGCGGCGCAGTTAATCGTAACTCTCAACGCAACAGGCATGGAGGAAACTCTGAAAGACAGAGAATTTTACGATGCCGTGAAAAATTCCGCGATGGTTCTCGCCGATGGTTCAGGTTTGTGTCTTGGAATGAAAATCATGGGAACTCCTGTTCAGGAACGTGTAGCTGGAATAGATTTTGCCGAACAGCTCTGCCGTGTTGCGAGTGCAGAAGGCTGGTCAGTATATTTTTGCGGAGCTGCCGGAACTACATCAAGAGAGTGCGCTGAAATTTTGAAGGAAAAATTTCCGGGTCTTGTCGTTGCCGGAACGAGAGACGGATATTTTGACATCAATGACACAAAAATTCCGTCTGAAATTGCAGAGAGCGGTGCGAAAATTTTGCTTGCCGCGATGGGACAGCCGCGTCAGGAAAAATGGATTTATATGCATCGTAAAATTTTAGGTTCAATGCTTTGTGTCGGTGTCGGAGGAGCGTTTGACGTCTGGTCGGGAAAACTGAACCGTGCGCCTTTATGGGTACAGAAAATAGGCTTTGAGTGGCTTTACCGTATGATTCAGGAACCTGAACGCTGGAGAAAAAATCTTCCTTTGATAACGTTCGTATTCAGGATTCTGGCTTCACGAATCGGGTTTAATTTTTCGGGTTAATTAAAATTCCAGCCAGTGCCTCGTCAATATGAGCGACGCGGACAATTTTTATTCCCGAAAATTTTATCTGTTCGCGCGAACTCACGACAGCTGTGTGAAATCCGAGACGGGATGCCTCTTTCAATCTCATGTCTATCCTTGTAACAGGTCGAATCTCTCCGGCAAGTCCGACTTCACCGAGCCAGCATGTTCCTGTCTGGAGCGAAAGATTTTTCAGTGCTGAGGCTATTGCCGCACATGCAGGTAAATCCGCGGAGGGGTCTTGCAAGCTCAAGCCTCCCGCAACGTTTATATATAAATCGTGGCTGTTTGTCGAGATGCTGCAGCGTCTGTCGATAACGGCAGTCAGAAGCTGAAAACGGTTTAATTCAATTCCACGTGAAGTTCTTCGCGGATAAGGAAAAACTGTACGTGCTGCGAGAGTTTGAATTTCTGCTGCTAACGGCGTGTTGCCTTCAAGAGCGATTGTCATTGCAACTCCGGGAACAGCCGCATCTTCTCTGTTCCAGTATAATCCGCTCTTGTCCGTAACAGGCACGAGTCCGTCCTCGCGCATTTCAAAAATTCCAAGTTCGTCCGTGCTACCGTAACGGTTTTTCACAGCTCTTAACATTCGATACGCCGAATAGCCTTCGCCCGAAAAATTCAGAACGGTGTCAACCATATGTTCAAGCATCATAGGACCTGCGATTTTTCCGTCTTTCGTTATATGCCCTATCATAACAGCCGGAATTTTTTTCTCGCGTGCAACGTCAATGACCCGTTGTGCAACGGCGCGAACCTGCGTTATCGTTCCAGCCCAGCCCGAATTATTTTCAGCTGACATTGCCTGAACGCTGTCGAGAACAAAAAACGCGAAATTTCCATTGTCAAGACTGCTCAGCGCGTCTTCAAGTTCTGCGCCGGAATATAAAAATAATTTTTCTGAAGCCGTGTTGATTCTTGAAGCCCTTAATGCCACCTGAGCGTCAGATTCCTCGCCTGATATATAGAGAACGGGAGCGTCATAATTTTTCGCGACACTGCCTGCCGCCTGCAATAAAAGAGTTGACTTCCCTATTCCGGGCTGACCTCCGATTAAAACGACTCCGCCTGCTACAAGACCTCCTCCGAGAACACGGTCAAGTTCTCCGATTCCTGTTGAAATTCTTTCAGGCGGTGTAACATCGAGTGCGCTGACTGTTTTTGCGTGAGAAAAATTTCTTTTTGCCGGAGCTGTCGGAGTCTCCTCTAAAATTTCAAAAGTTCCCCATGAGTTACAAGACGGACATTTGCCTGTTTTCGTTGTTGTAATGTGTCCGCACTGTGCGCAGATATATTTTGTGATGATTTTCGGGTTTGCCATATGCACAAAAAAAAGAACGGGAATTTTTAATTCATGTATACCCGTTCCTGATTTTTTTTATTTTTTATTGATTCGCTTTGTCAAAAGCTGAGTTTAAGGCGCAGACCGCGCACGCTTCTTTCGCACTGTGCAGAGTTCCGCACTTCGGGCACGTTACCATATCGCCCTCATCTGATGAGTAAAGCCTTATGGCGTGGCATTCAGGACATTCGTAAATATCTACATGAACTCTGTCTGCCTTAAGAAACGCACTGCCCATAGGATAGCCTGATTCTTTAAGTTTTAAAGCTTTATGACACGAAGGACACATTTTTTCAGCCATTTTGAAATCTCCTTTCAAAATTTCAAAAATAAAATCTCTCGGAGATTATATCACGCATAAATTCTAAAATTTTTTTCGTTTCGGATTTTTGGGAAACCAGCCTTTCGCAACTCTCTCAGACTGTTTTTTGAGTTCGTGAATGCTCCAGAGAAGGCAGAAACCCAAAACTCCCAGAATGCCGGAAAAAATTTCGTTTTTAATGAAAAGCGAAACACCGCAACATATTAAACCCAAAATTAAAAACACCGTCCGAATTTTTGAAGTGAAATAATATTCACACCAGATGACTATCGGGTGAAAAATCCCTATTATAAGAAAGCTCGCCGCGCCGATAATGATTCCTGAAATATTAATGTTCATAATAGAAGAAATTGTAGCATAAATTTAGTATAATTAAGCATTAATTTTTTAAAAAGGAATGATTAATCTGTTTCAGGGAACTACAATCGTGTGCGTGAGAAAAGGTTCACGAGTTGCAATGGCCGGAGACGGTCAGGTAACTTTGGGCTCTCAGGTTATAAAATCCGGAGCGCGTAAAGTCAGGACATTGTTGGACGGGAAAATTTTAACGGGCTTTGCGGGTTCGACTGCCGACGCAATGACTTTGCTTGAAAAATTTGAAGACTGCCTCGAACAGGAAAAAGGCGACTTGATGAAAGGGGCTGTCAAACTCGTTCGCGAATGGCGCATGGACAAGGCTCTGCGCAGACTTGAAGCTATGATGCTCGCTGCGGATAAAGAAATGACCCTTTTACTGAGCGGTGCGGGCGATGTTCTCGAACCGGAAGGCAACGTAGCGTCAATCGGCTCAGGGTCGGGCTATGCTCTTGCAGCCGGGCGTGCATTATGTGAGGCGACAGACATGTCCGCGGACGCGATCGCAAGACGTTCAATCGAGCTTGCGTCTGAAATTTGCATTTACACGAATAATAATATTATTGTTGAAGTACTCGGGGAATAATCACTTATGGAAAAATTAATTAAATCAGATTTAACACCTTCAAAAATCATTGAACATTTAAACCGTTATATCGTAGGGCAGGACAAGGCAAAACGTGCAGTGGCAATAGCCTTGCGCAACAGGATACGCCGCCGCGCTCTGCCTCCTGAGATTGCCCATGAGATTATGCCGAAAAACATTCTCATGGTCGGACCTACGGGCGTAGGAAAAACTGAAATTGCACGAAGGCTCGCAACTCTTTCAAATGCTCCTTTCGTCAAAGTCGAAGCAACAAAATTCACAGAGGTCGGCTATGTCGGACGTGATGTTGAAACAATCATCAGAGATTTGACTGAATTTGCCGTTTCGATGGTCAGAAAAAGAATGATTTCAGAGGTTCAGACTCCTGCGCTCGAACATGCTGAAGAAAGACTGCTTGATGCTCTGTTGCCGAGACGCGAGAAAAAATTTTCGATGCCTGACTTTATGAAAGTCTTCGCGGATAAAACAGATGAAAAAGATAAACCTGAAGACCCCGAAGAATCTAAAGAGGAAATCGAAAAATACAACAGAACACGCGCAAAATTTTTGAAAATGCTGCGCGACGGCAAACTCGATGACAAGGACGTTGAAATCGAAGTCAACGACAGCGGCACAGCTCCGCAGATTTTCGGAACGCCCGGCATGGACGTTATGGGAATAAACATAACTGAAGTCATTGGCGGGATAATGCCGAAAAAGACAAAAAAACGCCACATGAAAGTCAAAGAGGCAATGAGAATTTTGCAGCAGGAAGAAGCCGAAAAATTAATCGACACTGAAGCAATGGCGAAAGAGGCTCTTGACCTTGCACAGGAGGACGGAATCGTTTTCCTTGACGAGATTGACAAAGTTGTCGTAAAGAACGGAAGCTCGCACGGTCCTGATGTCAGCCGCGAAGGTGTTCAGAGAGATTTGCTGCCGATTGTCGAAGGCTCTGTTGTTCAGACGCGTTACGGTCCTGTAAAGACAGACCATGTTTTATTTATTGCCGCGGGCGCATTCAGCGGCGTGAAACCTTCAGATTTAATTCCGGAGCTGCAGGGACGTTTTCCGATAAGAGTTGAACTTGAACCGTTAAGCTGGGAACATCTTCAGCAGATTCTGACTGAACCTGAAAACAGTTTAATCCGCCAGTACGAAGCTTTAATTTCGACTGAGGGAACAGAACTCTCTTTCACGAAGGAAGCAACTGAAGAAATCGCGCGTCTTGCCCACAAGATGAACTCTGAAATGGAAGACATCGGCGCGAGAAGACTCCACACGATGATGGAACAGCTCCTCGAAGAAATAAGTTTCGGCGTCAGCGATATGGATTCAGAAAAAATCGAAATCACTGCTGAAATGGTGAAGGAAAAACTCAGCAGTCTTGTTGAAAACCGCGACATCAGACGGTATTTGCTCTAACCCCCGGAGGCATTGAAGACAATGGAAAAAAATTCATCGCATTCAAAACGAAGTTCCGCGACAGACGAGGCATTGAATGCCCTTCTTGATAAAACAAGGCTTGTCGGGCGTGCGTTTCAGGCAAAACGCGAGGGAGAGCCGCTCGATTACACGAAACTTTCAAAAATGCTTTCAGCGTTTTCCACCGCGAATGTCTATATGGTTGACAAAGCCGGAATTTTACTCGGCTATTCTTGGCTGCCCGAATATAAATCAAAAGCTCTTTCCGACAGTTTTAAAGACGGTGTTATGCCGGAGGAATTTGTCCGCAGAATGAACAGATGCCGCGACACTGAAATTCACGATGAAGACGCGTTTTTATTCGATGACGATTACATCGGAGAGCCGCCGGAAAAACATTTGATGTACGTGCCTATCATAGGTCCTGATGCGGAACGTCTCGGAACGATAATGCTCGTGAGATTTCACGCGCCGTTTCTTGTTGAAGATGTTTTGCTCGCTGAATATTTAGGGTTAATCGCCGGACTTTATATTTTGAAGGAACACGCAAAAACTCTTGAAGAAACTTCACGAAACCGCCTGAGTGTTCAGATGGCTATACGCGCCCTCTCATATTCCGAGCTTGAGAGCATGAAACACATAATACTCGAACTCAAAGGAAATGAAGGGATTGCGGTTGCCTCGAAAGTTGCCGATAAAGTCGGAGTTACAAGGAGCGTCATTGTGAATGCTCTGCGGAAACTTGAGAGTGCCGGTTTAATTGAAAGCCGCAGTCTCGGAATGAAAGGAACGTACATAAAAATTTTAAGTCCGTTTCTTCTTGAATATATTTCAAGGTGAATTTTTTTGTGAAAAAGGGTCTCTCGTTTTTCAGAGAGACTTTTTTTTATTTTTTTCAAAATATATTGCTAATTTCAATCCACGCAAAAGCGGTAAACGTTTTTCACTTCTGCGACAAACTCCAGTGATATAAAACACTAAGAGAAATAAAATTATCGAAAAAATATTTATCGTTCGGTAGTTTTATCCTTAAGTATATTTTATTATGTAGCAGCTTTATATGTCAACGCTTGAGAGATATAATATTAATCGAAAAATTATCGTTTTATTAGAAAAAACAAAAAAACTTTAGTGGAGTTGAATTTAATTTGAATTATGAAAACAAAAAAGGCGGGCGCAAAGTGAAAATCCCTGTGCGTTTGCAGCTTGTTTCCTTTTTCAGCGGTGCAGCCACAATGATTCTTGAGCTTACAGGTTCCCGAATGGTCGCGCCTTTTTTCGGAACGTCTTTAATCGTCTGGACGGCGTTAATCGGAATCATAATGACAAGTCTGTGTCTCGGCAACTGGATTGGAGGTTCTATTGCCGACAAAAATCCTGACGGAAAACTTCTCGGGCGTATTTTAATGTTCGCAGCGATAATCATCGCATTAACAGCCTATCTCAGCAATTATGTTTTAACAACTCTTCAGGGTATGGCACTGAATCTTTACATGTCTTCGGTTTTTTCCGCGCTGATAATTTTTGCGCCTTCAAGTCTGCTTTTAGGAATGGTTTCGCCTTTTCTTGCGCGTCTTGCAATGCAGAACATTGACTCTTCAGGCGGTGTGGTCGGAAAACTCTCGGCTTTAAACTCAGCCGGTAGCATTTTAGGAACATTCCTTGGCGGATTCGTTTTAATATCGCTTTTCCCTTCGGGCGTTATTTTAATGTTCGTTGCGAGTTTTGTTGCCTTGCTCTCGGTTCTTGTCTATACGGGGACATGGAGAAAACTTTTTTCGCTTGCGTTTTTCATTTTGCTGTTCGGCGGAGCTTACACGGCAAAAACGTACGGCTTACCTTTTTCACCAGTCGGAGTTCAGATTGACACAGCCTACAATCATTTATCAATCGTTGAGAGCGTTGACAGACGCAACGGCAGACGTGTAAGAGTTTTGATTACAGATCCTGACGCTACACAGTCTTTAATGTACACAGACCACCCTTCGGAACTCGTGAGCGAGTACACAAAATTTTATGATCTGGCATTTCATTACAAGCCCGACACGAAAAAAATTTTAATGCTGGGCGGAGGCGGCTATTGCGTTCCAAGATATTTGCTGAGTGGCAGCAGAGATATTACCATTGACGTTGTTGAGCTTGACCCCGGCGTTACACAGGCTGCGCGGGATTATTTCAATTTAAAAGATGACGAACGCCTGAAAATTTTTCACGAAGATGCACGGACATTTTTGAACCGGAATTTTAATGACGAAAATTCTGAAACATATGACGCAATCTTTATGGATACGTTTTCTTCCGCGACAGTGATTCCTTTTCAGCTTACGACAGTCGAAACAGCGGCGCGGCTGAGAAAACTTCTTAAGCCGGACGGAGTTTTAATCGTGAATATAATAGCGTCTGTGTACGGTCCGAAAGCCGGAGTTTTTCACGGAATCTACAAAGCGTTTTCAAATTCTTTCACGACGATGATGATTTTTCCGGCGAATGCTCCAAGTCCTCAGTATGCCTATGCGTTGCAGAATATAATCCTTGTTGCAATGGGCAACAACGCATCGACTGTATCACCGGAGCAGGACTCTAATTTTTCAAGGCTTCTCGCTCATCAATGGCTGAATCCTTTTGTTCCTGATGCCGGAGTTCCGGTTTTCACGGATGCCTTTGCGCCTGTTGAAAGATATGCGCTCGTCCAGCAGGATGTTCATTAAAAAATTCTGAAGGAGAAAATAAAAATTCAAAATGAAAAAAAATGTATCAGTAAACAAATATGCTGCGAAAAAAATTTCGGATAAAAATTCGCCTGTTCCGTTAGTTCCTGCGTGGATTTTATTGCCGCTGTGGTTTATATCGCTTGCACTGCCGAATCTTATTTACTCGGGAATAAATTTTGCCGACACTCTTCACATTTTAAAATGGACCATTACGGGCGTGCCTGTTGCGGTTGCGGTTTTCATTGCAGGTATTCGGCTTGCCTTATACGGACCTCAGAGAGTGAAAATAAAATTTGACATTTTCGCGATATTTTGGGCGGTGATTTTAGTTTAGTAAATATAAAATCCCCGACAGCGTTTGCTCTTGAAATGACATGTTTTGTAACGGTGTGGGCGTTTTATGTCATCACCCGTTCATCTTATCCCTTATGGGGAGTCCGTGCGGTTGTAATTCTCGGCAACATAAACGCGGCTATTAATGTAATTTTCGCTGAGCTTCAAAGCCGCAACATGAATAATTTTGAATTTCTCCGCGGCACAATGTTTGAAGATTTAATTGACTTAAATTCAATAATCCTTCCGACCCCGTTCAACTACATCGGCAACACGGCGCAACAGAACATGTTCGGACTGTGGGTCGCTATGTCTGTTTTGGGAGCAGTCTATCTTTTTGTCTATGAGGCATGGCAGAGCGAACCTTACGAATATAAGAAAAAAGTCTGGCTTCCTGTCGCAGGTTTAATTGCCGCAGTCATAAATTTAAAATTCTTTTTTGTAAATGACTTCAAGATCTGCGGAGTTCTCGCTGTAATTTTTATCATTCTTGCGTTTGTTGCGGTGTGGCGTCTTGGCAACAGAAAAAATTTATATTTTGCAGTCGTTGCATTAATTTTCGCTGGCTGGAATTTCTGGGGCTTGATGAACTCAACAAGCCGTTCAGCTTTTCTTGCGTTGCTTACGGGAATGTTTTTCCTTTTTGTGATTTCGGCGTGCAAATTTAACAAGGCATATATAATAAGATTTCTCGCCGTAACCGCCTTGCTCGGTTCTGTATTCTGGGCGGCTCTTTACAACGGCGTAAAAGCTGAAGCAATCGTCAACAAAACTCAGGACATAATCGAAAATTATCAGACTATCGGCTTGAGGCGCGGAATATGGGCTACATCATACGGAATGTTGAGCGCGAATCCCAAAGGTGTCGGCATCGGTCAATACAAATGGCATTATCTTGACGGACAGCGCGAGGCTTTCAAAATTTTCAACAACGCAGACTGGCTCGAATGGCAATATACTCACTGGGCGCATAATGAATTTTTGCAGTTTTTCTGTGAAGGCGGCTACATCGGCGGTGTTATGTTCCTGATAATGTATTCGATGTGGTTTTTCCCGGCGTTAGTCGGTCTGAAACGGAAAAAGGAAATTAACATTCAGGCTGTATGGGGTTTCGCGCTTGCGTCCGTTATTTCATTCGCGGCGGTTTTCACAAGACCTTTTCACAGAATCGAAAATATGGTGTGGATAACGTTTGCCTTCGCAATGGCGAACGGGGAATTTTATCCGGCAATGAAATTCAAAACGGAATTTCAGCTTTTGAAATCAAATATTTTCTCACGTCTTGCCGGTGTCGTGTGTGTCATAGCGTCAATAGCGGGCTGTGTTTATATTTCGAGCGGAATATACGGAAATTATCTTCTCCGTCAGGCTCTTTCGACCCAGCACCCTCAGGTTCAGCTTTATCTGCTTGAACAGGCTGAAAAACATCCGATTGTTTACGAAGACACTATGAGAAATCTTGCGTATCATTATTTACAGCTCGGAGAACAGACTGAAGATATTGAAGCTGTTGCAAAAGGATTCAATATTTTATGGGAGCAGTTCAATCGTGAGCCGCGCAGTGAAGACATCAGCAAACTTCTGAGTATTGCGCAGCGTTTCCAGCTTGAGCCGATTTTGAGAGAGATAGCAACGTATTTTAAACCCGGCACTTATCATCTCCAGCGCGTTCCGCAGGTCAACAACAACACCGGCGAGACAATAAACGCACTGCTCTTGATTAACGGTCCAGGCAGTAATGACGATTAAAAAATGAAATTCCGGAAAAAAATCCTGTTTTCTGCTGAGAAAAAGGCTTTCACGTTAATTGAAGTTCTCGTTGCCGTTATGCTGACGGGAATGCTGACAACTCTCGCGCTTGCTCCTGTTGCCTACACCGTGCGCAGAGTTGTTGAAACTCAGAACGAATACGCGGATCTTTCAGCTTTATCTCGGACGATGAATTTTATAATCCGAGATCTTTCTTCAGCGATGAGACTTTCTTCAAACGTCTTAATGATAGTTGACCACGAAGCTATGGGCGGCAATGATGAAGACGTTCTGATGATAATGAGTACGTCCCCCACAGCACAGAATCTGCCGTCGGGGACTCTCGTTTATAAAATTTCCGAGGGAGGCATTATGCACAATGATGTTATTCCGGGTCTTTACAGGTGGATTTTTCCGGGACAGCTTCCGAATATGATTAAATATGAAAATCTTGACCCTTCGGAAGGTCAGCTTGTTTTACCGGGGATAGATTTGTTTCAGGCTGAAATCCCCAAAGGCTCACACGATGATGACAGAGATAAAGAATATTCAGGAGCTTTGCCGAAAGGAATTTTTATAAAGCTCGGACGTAACACGAAAAAATCTCAGAGTCAAAATTTTTCAACAGATTCAAACAGAAATGCACAAAATTTTAATGAACTCGAAACGTACATTCCATTACCGTAAAAGACGCGCCTTTGTTCTTGTGAGTGTTTTAATGCTGGGAATGCTTTTAATTTCATGCGCAACAGCCTTTGCGTGGTTTGTCCGTATGCAGGTACGTAGCGTCGGACGTGAACGCGAAAGTTTAACTCAAAGGAGCATGGCGGACGTTCTCGTTAATGCCGTTATGAATGTTTTAGGCGACTTCACAACCGAGTCGGATTACGACAGCCCTACACAGCGTTGGTTTCAGCCTTTCATAATTCCGTTTGACGATTTAGGCATATGGGTTGTGAGCGTAACTCCCCTTGATGATAAAATTCCAATAAGAAATTTATTTTTGCCCGACGGCAACACTCTGAGGCATGAATTTGAAGAGCCGCTCCAGAATATGCTCGATAAAATCGGACACAGAGAACTTGAATTAAGGCTGCTTGACTTTCTGGACAGAAACAACAGACCGCGTGTCGGAGGTCTTGAACGCGAAGATTTTATCAACCGCGGACCTTATGACATTTCGGAGTTGCTGATTTTAAGTCCTGACATAACGCCGGAGATTCTTTACGGGCAAGGCACTGAACTCGGCATCGCAGACTACTGCACCGTATTCAGCGATGGAAAAATAAATTTAAACGTTGCGCCTGTTCACGTCATGGAACTCCTACCGGGACTTGATGAACGCGGACTTGCAGAACGTATCGCGCAGGTTCGCACGGAAGAGCCGATAAAAGATTTCAGAGACGTTCAGTCATTGCCCGGCGCATCGCCGAGAACGGCAACTCTTTTGACGAATCTTGCCTGTTTCAGGAGCAGATATTTTTCAATCCGTATTGAAACTCTTGATGATGAAGATGAAGGCGGAACGTCATTTAATATAATATTCGACAGGACAACGAAGCAAATTTTAAGATGGGAAGAATCTTAATTCAGAATGAAAAAAATTAATTTTGATTTTAATAAATTTAATTTCAAGAGAAAATCCGGCGCGGAAAATTTTGAAAACACGGAGTTTCGTCGGATTATAGAAAAAAAAGACACCGTTCACGACAAAGAAACAGGTGCAGAAGAAGAAATTTCCCGAAAATCCATCAGGATAGTATCGTCGAGCCTTGAAATTCGGAAAAATTTTATTACTCTCGTACCTATGAAATCTTTATCGCTCGAAGATTTTTCTTTCCCTTTTTCAAACGCTACGAAAATCCGTGAAGCTTTACGCCTTCAGATTATGCCTTTTTCTGCTGCGGGTGAACTCGAAATTTTTCCCGTTATAAAATCAAAAGCCGGTCGCGGAGTAAACGGCTTCGTCTGGTACGTTTCGCCCGATGAGCTTAATATTCCCGCCGTGCCGGGAGGAAATAACAAAGTCTGGCCTGCTCCTCTGCCTTTTATATCGCGTCTTAAAGAACATAACGGCTCAGGCGTTACGATGTGGATTGACGAAGAAAATATCTGTTCGATTTTATGGCAGGAGAACGAACCCGTTTTGTCGCGGTGGAAAAAACTCACAGACGAAAATTCTCACGAGAAAGAACTGCTCTGGTATGACAATTTTTGCAAGGCTCGCGAACTTGAACGCGGCGGAAATTTCATTTTGAATGCCGGAGGGGATTATGACGACGAACCTGACGAAGAATTTGTCGAAATGATAAGCGAAAGTGTAAAAATATGCCCGTGGATTTCAAACGTAAGTTTATCGCGCACGGCAATCGAAGGCGAAAGAGATCTTGAACGTACGGTAAGCCTTCTGACGCGTGCGGCATGCTGGCTGCTTGCAATCGGAACGGTAACACTCGGGACAAGTCTTTTATATCTGATTCAGATTGACAGACAGACTCAAAATGTCAGAACGCGCTCTGAAAATTTTTACAGACAGAATTTTGACCCGACACATACTGGGAGAATTTCAAATCCTGTAACTCTTGCCCGCAATAAAATTTCTGAAATTTCAGGTTCAAGCGGCGAAGGACACCCTCTCGAAGAGGTTCTTGCGGATCTCGGCGAAATTTTCACAGCTAATAAAAATCTGAAAATAACTCTCGATACAATACGTTACAGCGGCGAAGGCGTTGACTGCACGGGCTCAGCTCCTGACATGACAACGGTATTAAATTTCCGCAGGGCGTGGAATGATTACGCTTCAGCAGTTCAGGTTGACAATACGCAGTTTGTTTCAGGCATAGGCTACCGTTTTGACTTGCGCGTAAGGTGGTGAGGTTTTTATCATGGCTTTGAATTTTGATTCGATTTTGAATAATTCCCGAAGCGTTATGCGCGGCGAAGCTCCCGGCTCAGTGAAATTTCTTGCCGCGGCTCTGCTGATGCTCACCATATGGGTTGGAGTTTATCTCGTACACGGCAAAACCGAACAGAGCAAAACCCAGCTTGCTACACAGCAGGGACGGTGGAGAACTCTTTTAATGCTCGCGAACGAATATAAATCTTTATCGCCCGAACAGCGCAAAAATAATAACAGGTTGATGTACCTGCTGTCTTTGCACAGGTATCTGAACGAATGCAGCTTGGAAGCCGTGTCAACAGGATAACGCCTGACGGTCGGAATCAGTCTGTCGAAATCAACAGACTTTATGCCGAAGAGCTTGCCGAACTTCAAAAACAGCTTGCTTCACGCGGTGTAAGGTTCATAGCTGCAGAAATCCGCGCTTTGCCTGCTGGCAGTGAAAGGTTAATGACTATCTCGGCAATAATAGGACCAATGAATTAAAATTAAAATAAAATTAAAAAATGAAAAAATTAACCGGCATTATAAAAATTTTATTGTTTACGGCAGCGTTTTTTTATGCTGTATATGCGTTCCTGCCTTGGGACGCCGTAGGACGTTTTGCAATGTCAGCGGCACACAGCAGGCTTGAACGTCAGGGAATGAGGTTGAATTATTCCGACGTAACGGGCGAAGACGGCGGCTTCACAGTCAGCAATCTCGCACTGAACGGCGCGGCGAATGTTTCGTTAAGTTCAATCACAATTAAACCTCAGCTGCTCTCAAGCGTTTTGAGTTTTGCTCCGGTGTGCGAAATCAGTTTTACAGGTGCCAGCGTCAGGCTCGGTCAGTTTTTGAATTTCGGGGACGGCGGTTTTCTTTTGACTGCCGGGCGCGAAGAAATTTTACTGGAAAATCTTAAAACGAACGGCGATTTTGCTCTCAATGGTTTCTTAACGTTCAATCTCGCGACTATGAAACTCGGACATTCAGATGCAAGATTGAACGTTCCGGAAAATTTTGCCCAGAACATGAACATGCTGAAAAATTTTCTGCCTTTAGTTCAGGACGGTAACAGATGGTATCTGCGCCGACAGTGAGGGATTAAAAAAAAATGTTTGAAAACTTTAGAGATTTATTTTCAAAAATAAAAATTTCGGATTTTAAAGAAAAATTCAGAAATCGGAATCACGAAAAAATTCTTCGTGAAGAACAGGGGAAAATTTATAAAATCTGGCTTTTGATTTTGCCCGTTCTGTGCGGTTTTGCCATTGGAAGACTTACGAGTACCGCTCTTGGCTTCGGACTTGGAGCTTTGACAGGCAACGCCGGACTTACAGACTCAGCCGTAGCCGGAGCGGACAGACGTTCAGCAGAGATTGAAAAACAGCGCGGACTTGACAGCTTTCTGTCATCGAATCCCTTTCACATATCCGCACGAAAAGCCGCAAATGATAAATCCGCAGAAACTCCTAAAGAAGAAGTTAAAGCACCTGAGCCTGATTCCGGGCTTGCGGATTTGATTCTTCGCGGAACTCTTCCGGGCATCGGTGTGTGGGTTGAGAACAAGGGAAATTTAATTTTGTTGCTGGTCGGAAAGGATATTGAAAGCTACAAGCTGACGAGTGTGAAATACAGTGAAGCTGTTTTCCGCAGAGGAAAAAATTCAGTTACGAAATATTTAACTTACGGACCTTTGCCAGAAACTCCAAAGAAAGCCGAGACACCGCGTCCAGCCGTCGCACCTGCAGCCACACCAAGACCGCAGAACAACGGCAACATAGTCGCGGCAGCCCCCGGAGGTCAGGAAGGTCAGATTGCAAGCGAAACTGTCAATCAGCTCGTTCAGAATCCGTTTGACGAACTAAAGAGAATCAGAATCAGACCCAGTGAATCCGCCGGAGGTCTTGAAGTTCAATGGATTCAAAACGACAGCATATTAAAACAGCTCGGAGTTCAGAAAGGCGATGTTATACGCTCCGTCAACGGCATTCCGTTTACGAACATGGGCGATATTGCGAACTCGATAAACTCTCTTATGAACAGTGAACGTTTTGACGTTGAAGTTACACGCGGCGGCAAAAATGAAGCTTTGCGCTATGTTGTCAAGTAAAAGACGCGGATTTACTCTGCTTGAAGTTCTCGTTGCCTCTGCCATTGCAGGACTTGTTATAACGGCGGGTTTCAGACTTATCGGAATGTCTTACAGATTGATGTCCGAAATCGAATCTGAACGGCTGTTGATAGATGCGGCGCGTGAAATCTGGCTGCGTTTCAGAATTGACGAAGATATGTCCGACAACGGAACTGATGATAAAAAAAATATAACGTGGCGTTCTGAAAATATTTCTGTTCCTGTTGACGAATATGAATTGAAATATAAACGTGTTACGATAACTTTGCCGGGCGATCGCTCTACTGTTATATATGTTGCTGAATGAAACTCTTTTGTAGTATATTAAAATAATCACAGGGGATGGTTTGAATTTGAATTTGAGCTTAAAGAAATTTTCATTGATAATAATTTTTACAATGTTATTGACACAAAGTTCCGATGCCGCGACAAGAAGGGCAGCGCGGACTGATAATACAACACCGGCGACTCCGGCTGGAACTTCATCCGGCAGCAGCATGAACGCTGAGGACGAAAAAACTTTAGTCGAAGCTGCTCAGGCTATGAAACGTTCGGGACTTGTCCAGTTTAATTTTAAGGATATGGATCTTGTCCGTTTTGTCCGCTTTATGTCGGAGATTTTAGACGAAAATATTATCGTTCCTCCAAATGTCAATGCCAAAATTACAATAATATCGCCTCATCCCGTTACGATCCGTGAATCCCGTGAGGTTATGTTATCGACGCTTCAAATGTATAACTTCTCGCTTCAGAATATGGGGAGCTATTCAATCGTGCGTCAGGGTGGCGTAAGTCCTTCGCCGAATGTATATCGCGGAAGATCTGGACCGGGGTTCGGTGAAGAAACAGTAACATATATTGTTCCTCTCGATTACGTGAGCGTTGAGAGCGTTATTCCGGCGTTGCAGCAGGCATTGGGACAGGCTATCATTGCTCTGCCCGTCGGCAACGGACGTGATGTAATGCTGCAGGGGCGTGCCACTGACGTTAATAAAGGTGTTCAGCTCTTACGGAAGATGGACACACCTCAAAGCGCGAGAGTCAGCCGTACATATGAAATCGTTTACGGAGATCCTACAACTGTTGCGGCTCAGCTGAACGCTATTGCACAATCCAGCGGACCTCTTCAGGGCTTGAGCGCGATAGCTGACGTTCCGAGCAAAAAAGTCATTTTAATCGGAAGCCGGAGTGCTATTGACCACGCTGTAAGAGTTATTAAGGAACTCGACGTTGATTCAAAAATCGGCGATTTTCACATTTATAAATTAAAGAATATTGACGCAACAGTAGCCTCTGAACAGGTCGCAAAAGTTTTGGCTTCGACAGCTACAATGTTAGGCTCTGACGCGGCAAAATTTCCTGCTACGGTCGTTCCTGACGTTGCTACGAACAGTCTGATATTTGCGGCGACACAAAGACAGTTTGATTCTCTTGTTCCGATTTTGGACGCGATTGACATTCAGCCGCGCCAGATTTTATTGCGGGGTTTCATTGCTGAAATCAACGTAACGAATCTTGAAAACAACGGTATAGACTGGTCGATTTTGGGCGGTCAAATGTGGGACGATTTACTGCTCGGCGGCAATATGTCATTAGGAGAAAACACCGTGCCTTCAACGTTTATGACATGGTTCAACGACCTGTCGAAACGTGAGGAGCTTTTGGACAGAAACGGCTCGACTTACACCATAACGAATTACAATCCTATGGCACTGATGTACGCCACAATAGATTTACTTCGCAAGTATGATGCGGTTAATATCCTTTCCGTTCCGCGCTTAATGTGTACGGACAATAAAGAAAGTTCATTTCAGGTCGGTCAGGTCATTCCTGTTTTGAAAGGCTCGACTTCAGATTTATCAAATCCAAGCGCAATTCAAAGCAATTTTGATTACAAAGACACAGGCTTGACGCTTACAGTAACGCCGCATATACGTTCGGGAAATCTCGTTGCAATGGACATCAAACAGACTACTGAAGATGTAATGAGTGCCGCTGGCGATCCCACGCCGAGAACTTCAAAGCGCGAAGTTAATACTTCCGTAGTGGTCGGCGATGGCGAAACGATAATTTTAGGCGGCATGATAAAAGAAACCGAACGTTCTTTGAAGCGCAGAACCCCCGGACTTTCTTACATTCCGTTAATCGGCGGACTGTTCCAGAAAATTACAAAAGAAAAAGAGAAAGTTGATTTTGTGATTTTCTTAACGCCGCAGATAATCGAAGACTCTGTTGAAATGCGTCAGGCTACAATGCAGGCATCAGGATTCTCGAATCAGTTTGATGCACGCAGAGATAAAAAAGCTCCAGCCAGCCTGGATGTAAGCCCGATTGAAAATGACATTGACGTAAGATTCAGAGAAATGTATCAGAAAAGTTTAAGGAGAAAATAAATGGCGGAAAATATTCAAACTCTTCCGCCTTTGCCGGAAGCTAAAGAAATTTCAAGCCTTTTGCCTGACGGTATGGGGCTTGATATTTTGCGTCAGGCTCGAATTGTTCCGTTAAGAATCGAAGACGGCGTTTTGATAATCGGCGCGGTGAATTTCGACTCGTGGGAAAAAGCTCAGATGTTGGGGACTGCGCTGGGCTTTCCGATTGATTTGGAAATCCGTGAAGAAAAAGAGATCAGCGACTTATTACGGACTCTTTACGATTTACGGAGTGTTGCCGCTGATGAAGCCGCAAAAAATATCGAAGGCATTGACGATATAGATGACCTTACACGCGAAGACGTTTTGAGCGACTCTGTTGATGTTCCCGTTATAAGGCTCGTGAACGGACTTTTTGTTGACGCTCTGAAACAAAGGGCAACGGATATTCACGTTGAACCTTACGAAGAT